>JALUXI010000001.1 GCA_027019045.1 Piscirickettsiaceae bacterium
AAGCAGCAGGCTGTTTTGACAAGCAAACGGGTAAAAGAATCGCCGCCTGTGTACCGATGCACACACTGGGGATGCCGTGTGAAATTGAACGAATTGTTGAGCTGTGTCACCAATATCAGATTCCCGTGGTGGAAGATGCCGCAGAAAGTTTAGGCAGTTTAATTGAGAAGCGACATACAGGTACGATAGGGGATGTTGGTGTCTTTAGTTTTAATGGCAATAAAATTATTACCACAGGCGGTGGCGGTGTACTGGTGACAAATCGCAGCGATTTTGCTCAACACGCCAAACACCTCAGTACTACCGCCAAGCAACCCCATCCCTGGGCATTTGAGCATGATGAAAGAGGCTATAACCTCCGCTTACCGAATCTCAATGCCGCACTCGGCGTGGCTCAGATGCAGAAATTGCCACAGTTCTTAAAAGAAAAACAACAACTTCATCAACTTTATCAAAATTTTTTCGCCGAAAATGTAAAAAAAATGCCAGAATCCCCAGTCCTGCAGGTAATTTCAGCGCCCAAAGGGTCTCAGCCTAACTATTGGCTCAATGGTATTGTTTTGCGAGATCGCCAAAAACGAGACGAATGGCTTGAAACGCTTAACCAAAATCAAATCCAAGCACGCCCCCTCTGGACACCCTTACACCAACAACCTATCTACGCCCAGTCTCCCCGCCAACCTCTGCCCCATACCGAATGGCTGGCTGAAAGAGTGGTCAATTTACCAAGCGGGGTGAGGTGTTATAATGGGAACCACCATCATTAGGAGAGGTCACCAGTATGTTTGCTTTGCAGATTGATAACCCCAAATTAGAAGCCTTTTTTGAAGAGCAAGTCCCAAGTGGCAAAATTTCATCTATTGATGAAATGGTGCATTTAATGGATGCTTTAAAGTTTCAGCAGAAAGTGACTCAAGACATAGCCGAGTCTTTAGAGCAAATAGAAAGAGGGGAACTCATTTCAATGGATGAAGCTTTTCAGGAAGTTGAGCAATCTCTTTTAAATGAGTCAGAAGATGCCAGAAGTTGAAATCCACTTTACACCGAGAAGCTTGAGCAATTTAAAGGAGATTGCAACTTATTTAAAAGTCCCAGCAGGCAGTCAGGTGCTTGCTGTGAAATATATTAGACAACTTAAAGAGCGGATCAATAGTATTTTGGGGACTTTTCCCGAGGCTGGGAAAGAGATTAAGGCTCAAAATAATGCGATTCGACAGCTAGTGATCAGTAGTGGTCATAAAGGTTATCGTATTTTTTATCGATCTGAAAAGCAAAACGACAGGCCTGTTCTCATCATTTTGGCAATTTATCGAGAAAATTTTCCTAATGATTCTGTTTTGTCACAATTTTTAGAACAAGATGACAAGTAAACTTCTTCTTATTGGCGGCGGTGGACATTGCCGTAGTTGTGTGGATGTCATTGAGCAGTTGGCAGATTGGCAGATTGCTGGCATTGTTGAGGCAGAAGCGGATTTGCAGGTGGATTGCCTAGGTTACAGCGTGATTGGGACGGATGCGGATCTGCCTAAGCTGTTATTAGACATACCTCACTGCTTTATTACCGTTGGACAGGTCAAAGCGGCAACGGTGAGACAAAGACTCTTTCAGCAATTGAAAGCATTGAATGCCCAGTTGCCGACACTCATTTCCCCTTTCGCATATGTTTCTCCTACGGCTCAGCTAGGGGAGGGGACGATTGTAATGCATCAGGCATTGGTTAATGTGCAGGCGCAAATTGGGGATAACTGCATTATCAATTCCCAAGCATTGATTGAACATGATGTGCATATTGGTGACCATTGTCATATTTCGACAGGGGCAAAGGTGAATGGAGAGGTCAAAATTGGTCAGGGGTGCATGATTGGCAGTGGCGCAGTGATTAAACAGTGTGTACAGATTGCGGATGGCGTGGTAATTGGTGCGGGGAGTTTGGTGTTGCGAGATATTGAGCAGGCTGGGGTTTATACGGGAGTGATTAAATGAGCCAATCGACCTTTATTATTGCGGAAGCAGGCGTAAACCATAATGGCGAGTTAAGACAAGCGATTAAGTTGGTCGATATTGCCAAAATGGCAGGGGCGGATGCGGTGAAATTCCAGACTTTTAAAGTCCAAAACCTAGTCACCGAAACGGCACAGCAGGCGGATTACCAAAAAGAAAATACGGGGAAGGAGCAGAGCCAATTTGAGCTATTGCAGCAGTTGGAATTGAGCGAGATTGATCACCGTATGATTTTTAACTACTGCCAGCAAGAGGGGATTGAATTTATGTCCACCCCTTTTGATGAGGAGAGTATTGAGTTTCTACATCGCTTGGGTGTGAGTCGCTGGAAAATTCCGTCTGGGGAGTTGCTCTCGATTCCCTATTTACAGCAAATTGGGCAATTTAATCAACCTACTTACCTCTCCACAGGTATGGCGACTTTGGAAGAGGTCAGTTTAGCGGTGGAGACACTGTTTCAAGCAGGATTAGCTCGAGAAAATTTGACACTTCTGCACGCCAATACCGCCTATCCAACGCCCTATGAGGATGTGAATTTAAGGGCGATGTTGACGCTCAAAGAGGCATTTGATTTGCCCGTGGGACTGTCCGATCACAGCTTGGGGATAGAAGTGCCGATTGCGGCAGTGGCGATGGGGGCGAAGGTGATTGAAAAACACTTTACCTTAGATCGTGGACTGCCAGGTCCAGACCATCAAGCCAGTTTGGAGTTGCCTGAATTACAGCAGATGGTCACCAGTATTCGCCACATTGAACAAGCGTTAGGGGATGGCAAAAAACAGCCTTCGCCTTCTGAACAAGCCAATATTGCTGTGGCAAGAAAACGCCTCGTTGCCAAGCAGCCGATTGCCGCAGGCGAATTGTTGACGGAGCAGAATGTGACGCTTAAACGCAGTGACCAAGGATTTTTTGCCGATGTTTGGTGTGAGGTGTTGGGCAAACCTGCTCCAAAAGCTTTTCAAGCAGGTGAGGGGATTGCGTGGTAAAGAAAAAGATTGCTGTGGTCACCGCCACCCGTGCAGAGTATGGTTTGCTATCACATCTGATTCAACTGCTCCATCAACATCCAGCCATTGATCTTCAGCTTTTGGTCACAGGGGCGCATCTGGTGCCTGAACAAGGGATGACGGTTGAAGCTATCCGTCAATCAAATGTTCCCATCACTGCGGAGATTCCCATTCTAGATGAGTATCAAAGCATGGCAGAAATCACCGCTCAAGCCACCGCCAAATTCTCCCAAGCCTTTGTACAACTGCAGCCTGATTGTGTCGTGGTATTGGGCGATCGTTATGAAATCTTAGGTGTGGCAACGGCGGCACTGCTCAATCAAGTTCCCATTGCGCATTTACACGGTGGAGAAGTGACGACAGGTGCAGTGGATGATGCGATTCGTCATGCCATCACCAAAATGGCGAGTTTACATTTTGTCGCAGCAGACCCCTATCGTCAAAGAGTGATTCAGATGGGCGAGCAGCCAGATTGCGTCTGGAATGTGGGGGCGATGGGATTGGATGTGATTCAGCAGATCGATTTTTTAAGCCGAGCGGCGTTAGAAGCTGATTTGGGAATTAAACTGAATTCACCGCTATTTCTCATTACCTACCACCCAGAAACTTGGACAGGGCAAAGTGTTGAAGCGGCGCTGGATGCGCTATTTCAGGCACTATCTGCTTATCCCAATGCCTCCATTGTGTGGACAGCGGCGAACCTAGATGCCGAGGGCGAAAAAATTAACCAAATGGTTCAACAACGCCTGCGGGACTGGGAAAACGGGAGATTTGTCGCTTCTTTGGGGTCACAACGCTATTTGAGTTTAATGAAACTTGCAGATGCGGTGGTGGGGAACTCAAGCAGTGGCATTATTGAAGCCCCCGCTTTGCACACGCCTACGGTCAATATTGGTCAAAGGCAAGCAGGGCGACTAATGGCAAAATCTATTTTTCAAGCAGAAGCAGAGGCAAAAAGTATCCAGCAAGCGTTGGAAAATGCGTTAAACTTCCACTCTGATAAAAATGAAAGCCTTTATGGACAAGGGCAGAGTGCAAAGCAAATTGTAGAGGTTTTGTTACAACAAGACTTCCGTAGGCTTTTACCTAAACAGTTCCATGATTTAAAGTGTACTGAAATATGAAAAAATCTTTAGTGACAGGGGGAGCGGGCTTTATTGGCTCTCATTTGGTTGAAAAACTGTTGAATGCGGGACATCAAGTCACCGTGATTGATAATCTCTCAATTGGTCGCCTCTCTAACCTAGCCGAATTTCAACCACAGGCAGAAGCAGGGCAGCTACGCTTTATTGAGGCGGATATTCGAGATTATGATGCCATCGCACCGCATTTTGAAGGGCAAGATTGGGTCTTTCATCTCGCTGCTTTAGCCGATATCGTTCCCTCTATTGAACGACCTGATGACTACTTTACCACCAATGTGGATGGCACCTTCAATGTCCTCAAGGCCAGTCAACAGGCGGAAGTGAAACGCTTTGTCTATGCGGCCTCTTCTTCCTGCTATGGCATTCCTGATGTGTATCCTACCCCAGAGACAGCAGAGATTCGTCCTGAATACCCTTATGCTTTAACCAAACGGCTTGGTGAGGAGCTGGTGCTGCATTGGGCAAAGGTCTATGGATTGCCTGCGAATGCTTTGCGGTTTTTTAATGTTTATGGCCCCAAGGTGCGTACCACAGGCACTTATGGGGCGGTCTTTGGTGTCTTTTTAGCACAAAAACTTCACGGCAAGCCATTTACGGTGGTTGGAGACGGCACTCAATCTCGAGACTTTACTTTTGTTACCGATATTGCCGAAGCACTATATCAAACAGCCGCTTCTGATTTAGTGGGTGAGGTGATGAATGTCGGGTCAGGTAACCATTACACCATTAACCATCTGGTGGAATTGCTAGGTGGAGAAGTGGTTTATATTCCCAAACGCCCAGGAGAGCCTGATATTACTTTTGCCGACATCACTAAGATTCAACAAAAATTGGGATG
>JALUXI010000002.1 GCA_027019045.1 Piscirickettsiaceae bacterium
TCATGATCGTGCTGATGGCGGACTCTATACCACAGTTGCTGAGATGGCATTTGCAGGGCATTGTGGGGTGGACTTGGATATTTCAACCTTGTTAGGTGATCCTGCTGCCGCACTGTTTAATGAAGAGATTGGCGTGGTTTGTCAGGTCAAACGCAGTGATCGAGCTGAAGTGGAAAAGGTGCTTGAAGCATTTGACTTGTCAGGAATCAGTCACTGGGTTGGTTCGCCAAATGCGACTGATGAAATCAAAGTCATTTCGCAAGGTGAGACTTTGCTGGCATTGCCTAGAAAAACCGTGCAGAAGTGGTGGTCTGAAACCAGCTATCGGATGCAGGCATTGAGAGACAATGCTGAGTGTGCTAAACAGGCATTTGATTTGATTGAGGAGGATGAAAATACCGCTTTAACGGCTGAACCCGCTTTTGATCCTAATGAAGATATTGCTGCCCCTTATATTGCTACGGGTGTGAGACCGAAGGTGATGATTTTGCGTGAGCAAGGGGTGAATGGTCAGCAAGAGATGGCGGCTGCCTTTACCAAGGCGGGCTTTGATGCTGTGGATGTGCATATGTCCGATGTCTTAGATGGCAAGGTCAATTTTGATGAGTACCATGGGTTAGTTGCCTGTGGTGGCTTCTCCTATGGGGATGTGTTGGGTGCAGGTCGTGGTTGGGCAAACTCCATTTTATTCCATGACACCGCACGCAGTCAGTTTGCCAACTTCTTTGAAAGAGAGGATACATTTACGCTGGGTGTTTGTAACGGTTGTCAAATGCTTTCTAACCTCAAAGAGATTATTCCAGGTGCGGAAAATTGGCCGAAGTTTGTTCGTAACCAGTCTGAGCAGTTTGAAGCCCGTTTCTCTCTTGTGCAGATTGAAGAGAGTCCTTCTATTTTGCTAGAGGGGATGGCAGGCTCTAAGATTCCTGTGGCAGTCGCACATGGTGAAGGGCGTGTACAGTTTGAATCTGGCAGTGCAGAGGCTGTTTCAGGATTAGTAGGCGTGCGTTATGTTGATGCAGCGGGCAATTCAACCGAAACCTATCCGTTGAATCCAAATGGTTCTGAAGCAGGAATAACTGGTTTGACCACGCCAGATGGACGAGTCACGATTATGATGCCGCATCCTGAAAGGGTTTTCCGTACGGTACAAAATTCATGGCACCCCGATGAGTGGCTTGAAGATGCACCTTGGATGCGTATGTTCCGCAATGCCCGTAAATGGATTGGATAATGAGTATTTACTTATAAATAAACCTCTATTAGGGTATTAAGTGAGTTTATTTGACTTCTTAATTGAATTTATTAAACTTACTCAAATCGATTTTATTTTCCTCAAATTATTGGGGATAAAGCCAGTTTCTGCCGTGAGCAGAATTTTTTAACCAGGTTTTAGCAGAGCTAAAACCTTTTGATAACAAAGTGGAGAGACCTATGTCTTTAAATCGTCGTGAATTCCTACACGTCATGTCAATGGCCGCTGCGGCTGGGATGCTTCCAGGTACAGCAAGCGCAATGTCAGGTACCAAACAGACTGGTACAGCTGCGACAATGGATATGTACAACCTGCCTTTGAAAGGCAAGTGTCGTATGCTGCACATTACTGATACCCACGCTCAGTTGAAGCCTATCTATTTCCGTGAGCCAAATGTTAACTTGGGGACAGGACCTGCTTATGGGAAATTACCTCATATCGTAGGTCATAAGTTATTAGAAACTTATGGTTATAAAGAAAATACTCCACTTTCTTATGCCTTCACTTACCTAAACTTCCAAGATGCTGCTGAGCAGTATGGTAAAGTGGGTGGTTTTGCGCACTTAAAAACTTTGCTAGATAAATTGCGTGAACAAGCAGGTGGTCGTGAAAATACCATTACCATGGATGGGGGTGACTTGTGGCACGGTTCGGCAACAGCACTTTGGACGCGTGGTCAAGATATGGTAGAAGCCTCAAATATTCTTGGCATTGAGATTATGACGGGACACTGGGAATTCACTTATAAAGAGCCAGAAGTATTGGCTAACTTACAGAAGTTTAAAGGTGAATTCTTGGCGCAGAATGTGCGTGTTAAAGAAGATTCTCTATTTGGTGATGAATACCGTGAAATGGTCGATGCGCATGGTGGAATTGGTCTATATGATGAAGACGAAGGGATGCCATTTAAGCCTTACACCATTAAAGTGGTGAATGGTGAACGCATTGCGGTTGTAGGACAAGCTTTCCCTCGTACTTCAAATGCGAATCCTCAAGCGAACTTCCCAGATTGGTCATTTGGTTTGCGTGAAGATTCTCTTCAACAGGTTGTGAATAAGATCCGTAAAGAAGAAAAGCCTGCTGCGATTGTGATGATTTCTCACAACGGAATGGATGTAGATTTGAAGATGGCCTCTCGTGTAAACGGTATCGATGCGATCTTCGGTGGTCATACACATGATGGTGTAGCAAAAGCGATTCCTGTCAAAACCCCTGAAGGCGGTGTATGTCATGTGACTAACGCTGGCTCAAACGGTAAGTTTGTCGGTGTGATGGATTTGGATATCCAGAATGGTAAATTGCGTGGTGTTGAATATCACCTATTGCCCGTTTTCTCTAATGTCTTGCCAGCGGATAAAGAGGTCAATACCTTCTTGGATGGCTTGTATGCTAAGAAATATGATAAGAACATCGTAGAGTCTCGTCGTGAAGACAGCTACTATAATAAAGATCGCCTAGGAAAAACTTATGGCGAGATTTTGAGTGAAGAGTTAGCTGTTGCTGAAGAAACCTTGTATCGTCGTGGTAACTTCATGGGGACTTGGGATCAGATCATCGTAAATGCTTTGCGTGAAGAGCATGATACCCAAATTGCAATGTCTGCGGGTGTGCGTTGGGGGACTTCTGTCCTTGCGGGTGAAACCATCACCATGGAACGCGTCATGGATGAAACTTCGATGACTTATGGTGAAACTTATAAGTCAACTGTAACAGGCGCACAGATGAAAGATATCCTAGAAGGGATCTGTGAAAACCTATTCCAGAAAGACCCATATCTTCAGTCTGGTGGGGATATGGTGCGTTTGGGTGGTATGGACTATACCTGTGAGCCGAATGCTGAATTTGGTAACCGTATTTCAGATATGCGTTTGGATGATGGTACTCCGCTTGAAGCCAATAAAACCTATACTGTTGCAGGTTGGGCACAGGTTGATACTGTGGGCGAAGGCCGCTTGATGTGGGATGTGACTGCAGATTATCTGCGTCGTCATAAGTCTGACATGAAGTTGAAGAAAGTGAACCACCCAACCTTGAAAGGGGTGAAGGGTAACCCAGGTATTGAAGATTATCCTGGAAAGATGCTTTAATCTCCATTTAGTGTAGATTGAAAATAGAAAGCCCGCTTTTTTAAGCGGGCTTTTTTGTGTTTGATTTAAAAACCAAAAGTTGAGGTGAGATGTTGGTGACTACTGGATTTTTAAATAAGAAAAGCCTTCACTTTGCAGGATCGCAATTTTAGCTACACCTGAAGGGACTCTTTTGATACCTTTGTAGAGTTTTTTGGGGTCAAGATCAACTTCTTCTCGTGTCTTATCACACACTTCCGCAATCACCCCACGGGTATTGATAAGCGACTGTAAACGCCCTTTAAGTTCGGCTTGTCGTGCTTTGAGCTTAGCGTCAGCTGCATAAGGCGTGCCTTTGAGAGGATCGTCGGTGGTGAATCGCAAGCCATACCCAACGAATACAATATGCACTTCAGCTTCCATCAATTCTGAATCGTAATAGTTCAAGATGTTATTGATAGAGGTGAGGGTGGCGGAGTAACGAGTGGGATTTTTAAAATCCACATGATACACCACTTTGGCACCCTCATCGGCTGCGTGTGTAAAAGCGGAGAAGGTCATTAAGCCACTCAACAAGGTGGCGGTAAGTATTTTAAGTGCAGTGCGTCGAGTGGTCATGGTGTTATCCTATTTTAGTGATTTCACGGGTGGTAGAAACATCTTGAATGGCTTGGTTGACTCTTTGCAGCAGGGTTTGACTGTTATCTTCTGGTGAGCGTTTTTCAGTGACGCCTGCATGGCTGGTTAAACAGGTGGTTTTTCCATCTGGCAGTTGGACGGTTTGTGCGGTAATCGCTTTTTGAGCCAATTCGGTAATTCTGAAGGCATCGACTGCCTTGATTTCTGGAAATACAATCATAAATTGGTCACAACTTAAGCGACCAATATAGCCTAAATCGCCTACGGTTTTTTGAATCGCCAGCGCCGCCATCGCCATCGCTTTATCACCAATTTCCAAGCCATACAGGTCGGTGACTCGCTTAAAGCAGTCTAGATCGATTTTGGCAAAAGAGACAGGGGTTTGATTGATTTCTGATTTCTTTAGCTCTTCATCGACAATTTGTAAGAAGAAGTCTCGATTGTACAGTCCCGTCAGCGGGTCGGTGGTAGAGAGGTGTTCAATCTGCTCTTCCATGTATTTGCGTTTGGTGATGTTGATCGCTAACCAAATGGCAGCAGGTTGATCATAGGCATCTTCGCTCAAAGGGTAGATGCGCGCTTCATACCACTGTCCGCCTTTGGGTGCATTGTCTGTATCAATGCCGTTAACCTCTTCATTTGCCAGTTGGTATTCAATCTCGACTAGTCTTTTAGAATCAATCGCTTTTTGGACAACATTGAGAAACCGTTGCGCCATTTTTTCAGGTAACACATCAAAGTAGTTTTTACCAATTAAGGCGTGTCCATCAGCATAGAGGGTGCGTTCTTGTCCACCGATGACATCCAGATAGGTGCCATCATATCCCATGACAAAAATAGGGTCTGGCATGGCATTGGCAATGGCTTCAATATGGGCTGCTTGGCGTTGTGTATATAGCATGGATGAATCCTTTATTTGATTCGCTTATATTTAATACGATGAGGTTGTGCGGCCTCTGCTCCTTTACGGCGCTTGAGGTCTTCTTCATAGTCGCTGTAATTGCCTTCAAACCACTCCACATG
>JALUXI010000003.1 GCA_027019045.1 Piscirickettsiaceae bacterium
TAATCCGCTTGGTTAGCAACAATGCATCCAATAATTCATCAGGTAAAGGCATCCGTTTTAAGGTTGCTTCTGGCAATCCAGCTAACTGTTCACCCAAGTCAGTCACCGCTTGTGCCGCCCGCTTTATATCCGAACGGCTGTTAAATTCTTCCTGCTCCCAATCGGATTGCGCCACCTGCTTTTTGGTTTTATTGACATTTCTTGCTCTGACCATTTAATCTCTTCTTATCATTTCTTGCGGCATCATCTCCAGCCATTCTGCTTCTGTCAACACAGGAATGCCTAGCTGTTCTGCCTTAGTTAATTTAGAGCCTGCTTTTTCACCTGCAATCACAAAGTCCGTTTTTTTCGACACGCTATTGGTGATCTTGGCACCCACTGCCTCCAACCATACTTTCGCCTCTTCTCGAGTGCACTGGTGAAGTGTCCCCGTGAGTACCACCACTTTACCTTTAAAGGGTGAATCCACTTCAGTTTGTTGAGTATCTTCAATTGGAGGCCAGTGTACCCCTGCCTCTAACAGGCCTTGAATCACTTCAAGGTTATGTGGCTGTTTAAAGAAGGTCACAATATTATGTGCCACCACTTCGCCAATATCAGGCACCTCTTCAAGTGCCTCTTCATTAGCCTGCATGATTGCCTCTAGGCTTTTAAAGTGATAAGCCAAACTCTTCGCTGTCACTTCGCCCACTTCTGGAATGCCCAATGCATACAAGAATCGAGGCAAGGTTGTCTCTTTTGAGGCTTCAATTGCGTGAATGATATTTTGGGCGGATTTTTCACCCATTCTAGGTAGGTACGCCAGTTGCTCAACGGTTAAATGATAAAAATCATCAGGGTGCTTGACCCAACCTTTCTCCACCAATTGGTCAATCAGCTTATCCCCCAAACCTTGAATGTCCATCGCCTTACGAGAAACAAAATGTTCCAATGCCCGTTTACGCTGTGCAGGACAAAAGAGTCCACCACTGCATCGATAAATCGACTTATCGGGCTCTTTAATCACATCCGAACCACAAACTGGACATTTTTTTGGCATGGAGAACTTCTTCGCATTCGCTGGGCGTTGAGACAGCACTGGCCCCACCACCTCAGGAATGACATCTCCCGCACGCCTTACAATCACGGTATCACCAATACGAATATCTTTACGATCAATCTCATCTTGATTATGCAAAGTCGCTCGGGAAACGACCACACCACCTACTTCAACAGGCTGTAAAATCGCCACGGGTGTTAAGGCCCCCGTGCGTCCCACCTGCACTTCAATATCCAACAGTTTTGTCCAAACTTCTTGGGCGGGAAACTTTCGTGCAATGGTCCAACGCGGCGCTCGGCTGGTATAGCCTAACTGTTGTTGGAGTGCAATGTCATTGACTTTATACACAATCCCATCAATTTCATAGGGTAGCTCGGGACGCTTTTTCTCCATGCGGTGATAATAGGCAATCATCCCCGAATCATTCAATGCAGTCTGACTTTCAGGATTTTTAGGCAGCCCCCATTGTGCAAACTGCTCAATCACATCGGTATAGCGTTCGGGTATTACCCAATCAGGGCTAATTTCCCCCCAGCCATACATGAAAAAACTCAACTTTCGTTGTGCCGTAATTTTGGGATCCAATTGGCGTAATGAACCTGCTGCTGCATTGCGAGGATTAGCAAAAGGTTTCTCACCCTTTTCCAACTGTTGGCGATTCAACGCCTCAAATGCCTTTTTCGGCATAAAGACCTCACCCCGCACCTCTACTACCTCTGGCCAACCCTCTCCCATCAGTTTCAGCGGAATGACTTGAATCGTACGAATATTGTGGGTGACATCTTCCCCTTCGATACCATCCCCTCGGGTACTCCCCAATACCAACACGCCTTTTTCATATCGCAAACTAATCGCCAAACCATCCATTTTAGGTTCGCACGCATACTCAACATCCTGCGGTCTCCCTAACGCCTCTAGAATCTTTTGATGAAAAGAATGAATCTCTTCATCAGAAAAAGCGTTATCTAATGAGAGCATGGGGAGTGCATGTCGCACCGTACGGAAACTTTTTAAAGCCTCACCCCCCACTCTCTGGGTAGGAGAGTCTGGTGTGATTATCTGAGGGTAGTCTGCTTCAAGCTGCTGTAATTCACGGAAAAGTTGATCATATTGCGTATCACTGATGAGCGGATTATCCAGCACATAATAGGCATAATTATATTTCTGAATATCTTTACGCAACGCTTTTACACGCTGCTTAACCTCTTCAGGAACCATATTTTGATTGTCATTGGACATTGGAAGAAGAATCCTTAAGCGGGAACGGATTCATAGGCGATGGCGGCATCACGCATTGCCTGTAGATCTGACTCCTTGAGTAGTTGTCTTTCCACATTATAGAGACGACAATTAAGCCTCTGAGAAATTTTTCTTGCCATCGTGATCATATCGTGCATTGCGGCAGGGGCGCGTACTGATGTGGGGAGTTGTAATATCAACACAACGCCTGGTGTTTGAGACTGTTTAATGTTTTCAACAGGAAATACGCCTGGCTCAATTAAATTCGCCACTCTGATATAAGGATTCCCCATAGAGTCTTTTTTAACATACAACATTTCGTCATCTAAAAATTCTAACCCAACCCCTAGCAATGCATGCTGTACAGACTTCATTGGATAAGCATCCCCAGTTCCCATGACGACGATCACAAAATACTGAGGTTCTGTTTGTTCTGCAATTTTTTCTGTTTTCTGAATGCCCTCATCAAATTCTGTTGGGCGCCCAAAATTCACTGCCTTATCTTCAGCTACCCCCCCTACTTCCTCAACAGATTGCATCTCAGGATCTTCAATCACAATGTGCTTAGGCGTGGTCATTGAGAAAACAGTCGCCTCCTCATCCTCCAGCGGTAGTCTTGCTTGTCGTCCAAGCTCTGTAGAGGCTTGATTCAAGACACGCTGCTCCGTTTCCTTAGAAACAGGAATATGCGGCTCAGACAGATTATTGAGGGCTGCTTGCGACGCTGTTCTATCGGTACTACTTTCGCCTGTTTCAGACTGACAGGACTGGGAATTTTGAGAATTTTTCTCCGCTTCCTTAGCTTTTTTCTTTTGACTAAAAAGATAAAGCCCCCCAATTACAACAGCAGCGATCACCAATAAAACTTGCTGCAACTCATTCATTTCCTGTATCCTTAATCTAGTTTCAATATTCCGTTAATTCTACTTGTTTACCCTCTTTTTTTCCACTTAAAATGCCACCCAAATCCTCAACGGAATAGCAAGATGCATAAGCGTGCAAACACCATGATTGATACACCCCTCATTTTAGGGCTAGATTTCGGAACTTCTGGCTTAAGAGGAGTACTCGTACCCTTATTACCTTCAGGTGCATCTCCCAATCCCCTAGCCTCTTTCCAATCTGAATACCCGTCCACCAATTTACATCAGACAACTCAGGCGCCTGAAAGCTGGATTCAGGCATTAGAGAACCTATCCAAAAAAATCCCTTCTCAGTATAAATCACACATTGAACATATCATTGTTGATGCCACCTCATCGACCGTTCTCCTGTATGATCCTATTCAAAAGGTCGCACTGACACCCGCACTCATGTATCATGACCCTCGAGCACGCCTTGAAGCGCAAGAAATCGAGCAATGGCTACTCAGTCAAAACTTATTGACGCAGGGGGCGCCGATATCAACTGCACTAGGTGCAGCGTTAGGTGCCAGCAGTACACTCTCCAAAGTCACTTGGCTACTCAAAAATGGAAGTGTCTCTCCCCAAGCTATAATCTGCCATCAAATTGATTTTATCAATGGCTATTTAACGGGTGAGTATCAAATCACAGATGAAAACAACGCCTTAAAGCTAGGTTATGACCCTATCTCCAGAAATTGGTCTGACTGGGTTCAAACCTGGTTATCTCAATGGAAACTCCCGCTTCCAGAAGTGAACGCTGCCGGCACACCTTTAGCCAAAATCCTCCCTGCTACGGCTCAAAAACTCAAATTACCTGAGCAGTGTCAGATCTATTGCGGTACGACCGACAGTATTGCCGCCTTCTATGCGACTGGAGCCCAGAATTTGGGCGATGCGGTCACCTCTTTAGGCTCAACTTTAGCTATAAAAATGCTGGTCAAGCAACCCATTTACGATTCTCGCTCTGGTCTGTACAGTCACCGAGTTGGCAATCAATGGCTTGTCGGAGGCGCATCTAATACAGGGGGCGCCATCCTGCTCAAATATTTTTCACTTAACCAACTAAGCACCTTATCAAACCAACTTGATTTACAGTTGACACAAGAACAGTTAAGCTTACCCAAATTAAGCATACCCACTGGACTCAATTATTATCCGCTCGCACAAAGAGGCGAACGCTTCCCGATTTCTGATGCAGAGCTGCTGCCAAAAGTAACACCAAGGCCTAAGGAGGATACCGAGTTTCTACTGGGCTTGATTGAAGGATTGGTTAATATCGAGAAACAAGCTTACCAAATCCTTCAAGAACAAAGCCGAACGCCACTTCATCACCTCTATACCGTCGGTGGAGGTACCCAAAACCCCGCTTGGCAAAAACTCCGGCAACAGGTTTTAACCGACGATTTTTCTGTGGACATAAAAAAACCGCTTCAAAATGAAGCGGCTTTTGGTGTCACACAACTACTCAAATTTTAATCTTGGGCGTGCAGCGCTTTCACCCAATCCAAGTCGACATAATTTTGTGCTTTGGGCGCTTGCCCAGCTAAGACTTGATGCGGCTGGTCAGGCTCACCAAGATGATCTAGCACCACTGCCGCCTTAGAGAAATCATCCTCTTTAGTATAGTCATTGAGTGTAATCAAAGTCTTAACATTCGCCTGAGTGGAAGACTGAATGCCATTTGAAGAATCCTCAAATGCAATCACTTCTTCAGGTTGAATTTCCATCTGCTCCATCGCCCAGTGATAGATATCGGGCGCTGGTTTTTTGGCTGGCACAATATCTCCTGCCGCAATC
>JALUXI010000004.1 GCA_027019045.1 Piscirickettsiaceae bacterium
TAGGTTTCAGAGAGATAATCCCACTCATCATAATGCCGAGGCGGCAAGCTATCGGCTGCCTCAACTACCCGCTCTGCTTCCTGAGAATCACTCGGCGCCATAAGCTCACCATCGTCATCCTCATCATAATGAAACCAAAAATAGCGGTTATCATCACGATACAGCGTTTCCGTATTCTCAAAATAGAGATTGGGTAAACTGTCTGAGGCTTTGCGAGACTTCACATAAAAACTGGTTCCCAATTTGACCATATCATTGGTCACACTCTGCTCGCCTTTCTCATCCAAAATGGCATTGAACTGCTCACGATAGCTTTCAATCAATTCATTTTGAGGGTCAAACGATTCATCCAATAAGGCACGGGAAAGCCGTGCGGCACGATAACGCAAACAGGCCTCCTGCTCTGGATCGCAATCCCCCTTCTCTGGCACAGGATGCAGTGCCAAGAAAATCGGCTTTAAACCTGGAAAACGACGCATCAACAGACGGTCAATTCGACAATCTTCAAAAGTGGAAATCAGCAACTGAATATGAGGCGCAAAGTTATCCGCCATCACCTTATCCGACCACTGCTTATGCCCCATCATATGTGATAACATTGCGAGATAACGCAGTCGTCCAGAAACCTCACCCTCTTGACAGACATCTGGCAATGCAACCAATTCTTCATCAATATAAGGTTCTGCCAAACGCTGTTGATCAAACTCCGTGGCAAAGGAAGACAAAGGCAACTCGCACTGCCACAACGCCTCTTTTAGCATTGTCAACCAACGCTCAACACTTTTAAACTGCGTCCCTTGCTGCTCTCGCTGAATAATATTACGGGCATCTTGCGAACTTAAAGAGAAATAAGCCACCTGCTCATCAGGTGCTTCTTTATAGTTACGCGCACCATACTCTATAAAGTGCGCCATGCCGCTCAATGTCAAACGACCAATCAACTGTGGCACCGCTTCCAAAAAAGGAATCAAACCTGGACTTTCATAAATCGCATGGCTGTGAATCACATTTTCAGTGCCCGCCACCAGCTGATCAATCAAATCCAAATAGTGCTGCAAATCCTCAAGGCGATCCACCCGACGACACACACTGCCTAGCGATTGCAAAAATGGAATCATCGCCTTTTTATTCGGCGTGCGAATCAAATGTTGATAACTCCATTTAGCAATCAACTCAAAGACCGCTTCACCCAGATGTTCCGCCAATGCAGGCATCTCTTCTAAATAAACCAGCACCGGCTCCACGCCAATGCCCAGCTTACATAAAAAGCCCGCTCCTTCCAAATAAGCTTTCACGCCCTGTTCGGAAAATAATACTTCTGCTTGAGCAACACAAGCAGGCAACACCTCCTGTGCCTGCTCAAAATTACAGCTAAACAGTTTTTTATACGACTCTAATTTTTCAGCGTCCATCAGATTCTATTCACCAAAAATCAGTTCAATCGTGCTATCTAAAGTTTCACGAATATCCACATCATCCGTAATCGGACGCACCAAAGCCATCTTACACGCATCCACAGGCGCAATGCCTTGACCAATCAAAGTCGCAGCATAGACCATCAAACGGGTCGAAATCCCTTCATCCAAACCATGACCTTTAAGCTTTCGAGCTGCTTCACCTATCTCGACCAATTTAGCAGCCATATCATTATCGATGCCCGCTTCTTTCATCAAGATTTCTGTCTCTTTCTCTTTGGTAGGATAATCAAAATCCATCGCACAGAAGCGTTGCTTGGTTGACTGTTTCAAATCCTTCATCATCGACTGATAACCAGGGTTATAAGAGATCACCAACTGGAAATCAGGATGCGCTTTCACCAACTCACCCTTCTTATCCAAAGGCAGTTCACGACGATGATCCGTCAAAGCATGAATCACCACCATCGTATCTTGACGGGCTTCGACAATCTCATCTAGATAACAAATCGCTCCATAGCGAGCGGCCAAGGTCAAAGGACCATCCACCCAGCGAGTGCCTTCAGAATCTAAAAGATAACGCCCCACCAAATCTGCGGCCGTAATATCTTCATTACAGGACACCGTAATTAACGGCTTATCCAGTTTCCACGCCATATGCTCCACAAAACGAGACTTACCACACCCTGTTGGCCCCTTGACCATCACTGGCAAGCGAGCCGCATAAGCCGCTTCATACAACTCAACCTCATTGCTTTGCGCTTCATAAAACGGTTCCGCTTCAATTTTATATTGTGAAATATCCATCTCTTTCTCCTTCCAAAAGTCACTATCGTCAACGGACAATTTGGCGATAATAACCTTATAATTAACTCAACAATTAAGGTAAAAAAAACCCCTGCCGAAGCAGAGGTTTTTGTGGGTAACAAGTCGATTACTTGTGTACGCCCAATTTCTCTCTCCAGCCTGGGAAGATCTTATCCGCATCGTGAGGGAAAGATTCGAATGCACGAGCAAATTCTTTGTGCTCTTTCGCATATTCGATTGGGTCAGCCCCTTCTTTCCAGCACTCGTATGCTTGACGAAGTGACATCGCACCCGCTGCAGGAGAATCAATGTGACCATAAGCCCCACCACCAGCAGTATTGATAACATTACCATGACCTAGGTTTTCGAAGAAACCAGGCAGACGCAATGCGTTCATACCACCAGAGATAATAGGTGTCGTCGCCTTCATACCACGCCAACCTTGCTTAAAGAAAGGTCCTTGCGCTTCGTCTTGCTCGATCATATAAGCAATCAGCTTATCATCCGCATCCCCTTCCATTTTACCGTAACCCATGGTACCCACATGCATACCAGACGCACCCAATAGACGCGTCATTTTGATATGAACAAAAGCAGTATAACCACGGTTAGCAGAAGGAGAAGTCACCGCACCATGCCCTGCACGGTGGAAGTGTAAGAACTGACCTGGATACTGACGACGCGCATGCGTCACCGCAGTTGGCCCAGCCACATAACCATCCACCAAGAAAGCAATGTGAGGCGCATTTTCACCAAAAGTTTCTAGGATGAAGTCTGCACGACGAGACATTTCAGCTGGATCATCAGCTGTAATATTGGCAGAGAACAGCTTAGCCTGTCCAGTTTCATCTTGTGCGCGTTTCATGGCATCAGACAACAAAGGCATAACCTTATTCATTGGCGCAAAAGTTTGGTTCCCTTGAGGCTCATCATTCTTGATGAAATCTCCACCCAACCAGAACTGATAAGCCGCTTCAGCAAAAGGCTCAGGGCGCAGACCCAACTTAGGTTTAATGATGGTTCCAGCAATATATCCACCATTTTCTGTATCACGACCTAGAACACGCCATAGATCAACGATATTCATGGTAGGTCCATCATACAAGTACAACTTGTCTTCAGGGATATAGAAATCCAACATCTTCAAATACTCAACATCTCCCATCCCTTGGTTATTACCAATGGTCAATGTCAAGAAAGATGCCATCATGGTTTTACCATCAAGCATATTACGGTCAAACAATGCAAAAGGATAAGCGATTTTGACTAATTCATTCGCTTCATCAATTTCATACACCAATGCATCTACACCACGGGTGAAATCATCTGTGGTACAAACTTCAACATTGGTTCCTGTAGAAGATTCTGCAGCCACATGCGCTGCTGTTTCCAAATAACCATAGCCTGACTTAGGCTTCATTTTATATGCCACCAAAATGTGGTCTTGACCTGCAATCAACTCATCTTCATTCAAAGATAAGTCAGCATAACGATTGGACTGATCCATGGTTTTACCTCTAACTAATTCACACTCATTAAGAGTGTGTTTGTAATTAAACCTTGTATCGGCTCATGCCACATACAAGGTGCCTTAAATTTCAAATGCTATTCTACGGGTTATTAAGATAAATACAAATCAATAATAACAATCCATTTTATAGATTAAATACTATACAAAGATAACCTTTCCCCCTCCAACTTCAATAACTCAATCAACCTCTCCGATGCAATAGAGAGAGACTTCCCCTTTGGATAGGCTAAATACCAGTGACGCATGACAGGAAATCCCTCCACATCCAACACCACCAAATCGCCTCGCTCAATATCATCCAGCAGTGTGGGCAAAGAGGCCACAGAGACACCCAAATTTTGCAACAACCCTAAACGAATCGCCTCATTTCCGCCCAACACCATCTTCACCTCAGGCTCAAATCCCTCTCTCTGGAACACCTGTTCAATATGCGACCGAATGCCCGACCCTTTCTCACGCATTAAAAAGGACTCCCCTTTCAAGTCATGCAAACTCAATCCCTTCTTACCCGCCAAACGGTGCCTGGCATTCACCACAAAACCAATTGGGTTTTCCGCAAATCGCTCAGACTCCACATTCAACCCCTCTGGTGGCACCCCTAAAATATAGAAGTCATCTTTATTCTGCTGAATACGGCTCACCAACCGCTCCTTATTGCCCACCTGCATCGCCACATTCACCTCAGGATGCTGCTCCATAAATTCATGAATCACCTTTGGCACAAAATACTGCGCTGTGGAGACCACCGACAACTTAACTCGCCCCCCAGCAAAACCTTTAATTCGATTGATGCGTTCTTCTGCCTCTACCAGTGAATCTAATATTCCCTTAACCGTCTCATACAGAATCTCCCCTGCCTCGGTCAAATAGACCTGCCGACCAATCTGCTCAAAAATCGGCATCTCAATCGCCTCAGACAACTTCTTCACCTGCATCGACACCGTCGGCTGTGTCAAATGCAACGCCTCCGCTGCCTTAGTAAAACTATTATGGTGAGCAATCGCCTCAAACACCTGCAACTGCCGCAAAGTCGCATGCCGAGCAATTTGACTGATTTTTTCTGACATAGATCAAAACCTATTAAAAACTAAGAGAGCTTTGCACGAGTGGGGCGCGAGAGAAAAAAGAGATAAAATTTCTCAAATCGAGGCGAAAAACGCAGGTAATAGCCAGCTATTGCCAAGTTTTTCAACGAAGAGTTGGGGGATTTTAGCCTTT
>JALUXI010000005.1 GCA_027019045.1 Piscirickettsiaceae bacterium
ATTCTCAGTGCTTTAGCCGCCGCCTACCTCTTTGAAGTCCTTCTACGACTATCTACCCATCGAACCATCGAACCACAAATTCCCGAGCTGACAACACTAGAAACCAAGCTAGTTAAAAACTGGCAGCAACGAAAAACACAACTCCAAAACATCCTTCAACAACGCATTGAGCATCGCCAGTAAAAAATGGCTAAAATTTGCAAACCTAGCATAATCAGGCTATGATTTTCATTCACCCCCCAAAGAACAGAATTTTTATGAGCAACAGTACCTCAACAGCGGTTCAAAAACAGCCTCTCCCTAGCCATAAGCGATACCCGCTTCCCAATCATGAAGCACTTAAAATTGCTCAAGCAGCGCTGGATGAAATTCAAGCATTAGATCTCAATGCGAACCCCATTCATTTCGCTCTATTTTTTGAAAAGCTCTCAAAGGTCGATCCCGCATTTGCCAAAGAAGTTGAACAAGCTCTAAAGTTCAAAGCCTATAATGATGACGCCGCCTTTAAACTCTTTTCCGAACTTTGGACCCGCATGGTACAAAGCATGCTCCCTACGGAAGCCTTGGAAAATCAACTCAATAAAATTCTTCAAGATGTCGATACTTGGTTTAAACAGGCCTCTGGTCATCAAGAAAAGATTAACACCTCCATTCAATTCGCACACCAGATAACAGACAATGAAAAAATGCATCAAGTACTCGACACGCTTGATAATGAAGTATGTGCTTTAGAAAGTGATACCCAACATCTTAAGCACAATATAGAAACCTCCAGAGAAGAGATTCAAATCCTTAAAAAAGAGATTGTCAAAGCCAATACCATTGCCAGTACAGATGACCTCACCAACATCCCCAACCGCCGTGGCTATCGCACCATGCTTAAAAATGCCATGGAACACGCCAATGAAAATGGACAAACTTTTGCCTTTCTCCTGCTCGATATTGACTACTTTAAAAAGGTCAATGACACCTATGGTCACCTTGTCGGGGACGGGGTATTACGCTATGTCGCCAAAATCCTTTACCGTGAAACCAAAGGACGGGATTATATTGCCCGCATCGGGGGCGAGGAGTTTGTCATTTTGCTACCTAGCACAACCTATTCCGCAGCCATTCAGGTCGCAAACAGCATCCGTAAAAAAATAGAAAACAAACCCCTAAAGGTCAAAGGGAGTGACAAACCGCTCCTACTCACGGTTTCCGTCGGAATTGCCATGTATCAGCTAGGTGAAACCGAAGAATCGCTTTTTGAAAGAGCAGATAAAGCCCTTTATCTTGCCAAAGAGAGTGGGCGGAATCAAGTTAAGGGGGAGGCCGATCTCTAATGCGACACTGGGTATCTCTCTCCGTTTTAACACTGTTTATCCTTGTCTCTGGATGTCACTCTGCTCAACAGGCTGAAAGCACCCCGCTACCGCACTATATCTCAGATCAAGACCTACTTAAACAGGTGTACGAAGCATCAACAGCCAAAAACCAACAAGACATTATTCCCATTCCTGACGCTCTCCCAATTGACCCTGAACAGGCAAAACTGGGGAAAATGCTGTTTTTCGATCCTCGCCTCTCGGCTGACAACACCGTTTCCTGCGCCTCTTGTCATCAATTTCGTTATGCGGGGGCAGATAACAAACCTGTCTCAATCGGTATCCATGGTCAAAAAGGTGACTTAAACGCCCCACCTGTTTTTAATGCCGTCTTTAACCTTTCACAGTTCTGGGATGGTCGTGCGCACGACCTTCAGCAACAGGCAGAAGGTCCCCTACTCAACCCCAAAGAGCAAGGCATGCCTGATTGGTCAACGCTGATTAAAAAGCTGAAAGCCATTCCACACTACCAAAAACAGTTTAAACAAATCTTTCCAAACCACGGCATCACAAAAGCAACCATCACCTACGCAATTGCTCAATATGAACGCACCCTACTCACTCCCAACAGCCCCTTTGACCGCTATTTAAAAGGTGATAAAGATGCCCTCTCTGCCGAAGCTAAACAAGGCTATCATCTATTTCAACAACTCGGCTGCATCGCCTGCCACAACGGCATCAATATCGGCGGCAACCTCTATCAAAAAGCGGGCGTTTTTGAAGAACTCTCTCGAAAACAAGGTCATGAAGAATTATGGCTTGGACGCTATAATGTGACACACCACCCTGAAGACAAGGGCTATTTTAAAATCCCCTCACTCAGAAATATAGCTTTAACCGCACCCTATCTGCATGACGGAAGTATCCAGACCTTGGATGAAATGATTAAAACCATGATTCAAAAACAGCTCGGCCTTCATGCATCAGAAAAAGAAGTTCAACAATTAAAAGCTTTTTTAAACAGTCTTACAGGTGAATACCAAGGAAAACCGTTAAACCAATGGTAAATTCAATATACGCTTCACGGTGGTTTATCCGAATTCTAATTCTCATATTTGTGCTACTTATCGTGAGTACTGGGGCACTATTTAAAACTCAAAACCAACGCCTCCAAAACCAAGCATACATTCATGCAGCTTTTATTGACCTCCTTTCAGATAATGCTCACTTAAATCAAGTGCAACTTGAGCTCTATAAGCAAAAGCTCCTAAATTTTGACCAAATCAATACCCAAATAAATGATATGCAGGAGGAATTACAGCAACTCAAACCACACCTAGTTGGCTTTCCGAAATTTGCACCAGAACTGCAACAACTTTCTAAAGTGTTTCAAGCAAAACAACAAAAGCTTCAGCGACTCAAAGCCAACCTCTCTATTTTCAACAACTCCTATCGAGTTCTACCCAAATTATTAAAGGCATGTGAGGACAATCATCTCGTCAAAGAAGAACAACTTGAATCACTCATTTATGCAACTCTTGAAAATCAACCGTTTCCAAAAATTTATGCACTTGCTCAACATACCCAATTAGCACAAACTTGCCCTCTCCTTTATCACCACCTCAGAATTCTCCAGCAGACCGAACGCAGTCTCAGCAAAACTGAATTAGCTCTTACCAACTTACATGTCTCTGAAGCTATTCAAAAAGCACACAACCATTACATTGACTTTATATTAAACACTTACCAGCAAGTTAAATGGCTTATTCACATACTCCTTGTGATTGCAATCACCCTTACCCTTATTATCTGGACAACCTTACAATACCTCGGGACGACGAACCAAGCCCTCAAAAAAGCATTACGAACGGCGGAAAAAAATCGTCATCTTTATCAAGCACTCAGCGAAACCAACCAAGCAATGATGCATATTCAAAATGAAACAGAACTCTTCCAAAAAGTCACAGACCACCTTCATCAATACATCAAAACCCCCGTCTGCTGGATTGGCAAGCTAGACAAGCAACGAGTACACCCCGTTGCCCACTCAGGTATCGCAAAAGAGGCGGTTTACAATACCAATATGGCGCTTACTGGCGACTATCAAAACAGTCGCGTACTGGCAGACAAAGTCATCGCCACAGGTCAAAGAATGATTATTGATGACTATGTCAATCAAAAACAACGCTCCCCCTATTACCAAACCATTGTCTCATGGGGCATCCGCTCTATGGCCATCTACCCAATTCATCATCAAAACCAAATATACGGCCTCCTCTTCCTTTACAGCATCGAGCTCCACTTCTTCGACACTGAAACTGACCACCTCATTCAAGAATTGATTGAAGATATTGAGTTTGTCCTACACAAATTTGATCTTGAAAAACAACAGGCAGAACTACTACACGAACAAAAAATTGCCGCCATCGCCTTTGAAACGCAAGAGGCCATCTTTATCACCGATATACAACACCGTATTATCCGCCTTAACCAAGCCGCACAAAAACTCTTCGGCTACGATGAAACTGAACTGCTTGGCAAAACACCCAAACACCTCACCACAACCGAAAACAAACATAAAGATCCTGATATCTTCCGTAAAGCCTGGCTACAAGTACGAAAACAAGGCCATTGGCAAGGTGATATTCTAATTCGCCATAAAAGTGGGCGGTTTATTCCTGTCCAAGCCAATATCAGTGCCGTCTATGATGCATCAGGGCAAATTACCCACTTTATTGCCCACATGACCGACCGTAGTACCTTAATTCAAGCCCAATCGCAAATTGAAAAACTCAAACATTTTGACAGCCTTACCAAGCTCCCCAACCGTACGCATTTAAAACACACCTTAGAAAAATATAAAGAATCGGGGCTCTTTGGATTTCTTGTCCTCATCAACCTCTCTGGCTTTAAACACATCAATGATGCCCTCGGCAATGAAGCAGGCGACCACATCCTGCAAGAAGTTGCAACACGCCTTCAAGAAATTATCCAAACCCAATTAGGGCATGAACAGAGTCAAGGTCACCTCGTCAGCCGCATCAGTGCCGATGAATTTGTCCTTTTCAGCAGCTACCCCCATATGTCAGCCTGCAAAAATGCCCTTTTTGACCTATTTGAAAAGATTGATCATGCCTTACACACGCCATTTAAAATCAAAAAAGAATCCATCACCCTCAGCTACAATGCTGGGGTCGTGATTCTACGCCCTGGCACTCAAGAACAGCCATCAGACTGGCTACGACAAGTTGACATCGCACTGCATCAAGCCAAAGAAGACAACACTCAACAAATTGTCTTCTATGAAACTGCGATGCAAGATGAGGTGCTAAAACGCCATGAAACTGAACGAGAACTGGAACGAGCGCTACAAAATGAAGAATTTGTCATGTACTACCAGCCACAAGTTGATCTCAACACAGGCAAAGTCATCGGAGCGGAAAGTCTGATTCGCTGGCAAAAACCGGATGGAGAACTGGTACCTCCCTTCCAGTTTATCCCTGTGCTGGAATCCAGCCACCTCATCCTTCCTGTTGGGCGATGGATCATAAAAAATGTCATTCACACCATTGCCCAGCTTCACAAACAGCTCTCAGATGAACTACTCATCGCCATCAACCTCTCAAGCGAACAGTT
>JALUXI010000006.1 GCA_027019045.1 Piscirickettsiaceae bacterium
AACCCCCTTCGGGGCCGAGATCGACAATCCAGTCGGCGGTTTTAATCACATCTAAGTTATGTTCAATAATCACAATCGTATTGCCTTGGTCTCGCAGGTGGCGAATCACTTGCAGTAGCAGTTCGATGTCGTGAAAGTGGAGTCCTGTGGTGGGCTCGTCCAGAATATAGAGGGTGTTGCCAGTGTCTCGTTTGGAGAGTTCTTTGGCGAGCTTAACCCTTTGGGCTTCGCCACCTGAGAGGGTGGTGGCACTCTGTCCAAGTTTAATATAACCCAGCCCTACATCCATCAGCGTTTGCAATTTGCGGGCGATAACGGGGATGGCATCAAAAAAGGCTCGAGCATCTTCGACCGTCATTTCTAAAATCTCATGAATATTTTTGCCTTTGTACTGCACTTGCAGGGTTTCACGGTTGTATCTTGCTCCGTGACAGACATCGCACGGCACATAGATGTCGGGTAGGAAGTGCATTTCGACCTTAATCACGCCATCGCCTTGGCAGGCTTCGCAGCGGCCGCCTTTGACATTGAAGCTGAATCGCCCTGGATTATAGCCTCGGCTGCGAGCTTCTGGCGTGGCGGCGAGCAGTTCTCGAATGGGGGTGAAGAGACCTGTGTAGGTGGCGGGGTTGGAGCGGGGGGTGCGACCGATGGCACTTTGGTCAATATTGACCGCCTTGTCGAAATGTTCAAACCCTTCCGTTTTGCGGTAAGGGGCAACGGCTTGTTCCGCTCCATTGAGGACATTGGCGGCGAGTTTGGAGAGGGTGGCGTTAATCAGGGTGGATTTACCTGAGCCTGATACGCCTGTGACACAGGTGAGCAGTCCTGCGGGGATTTCTAGAGTGACATTTTTGAGGTTATTGCCAGAGGCTCCGATGATTTTGAGCCATTTGTCCGACGGTTGCAGCCGCTCTTTAGGCCGT
Organism: Piscirickettsiaceae bacterium; assembly: GCA_027019045.1. Taxonomy (GTDB): domain Bacteria; phylum Pseudomonadota; class Gammaproteobacteria; order Thiomicrospirales; family Thiomicrospiraceae; genus JALUXI01. Next base: position 927 of record JALUXI010000006.1, read on the forward strand.
GGAATGGTGCGTTGTCCGCTGAGGTATTGTCCTGTCAGCGATTTGGGGTTGGCGGCGACCTCTTCAGGCGTGCCTTCTGCCATGATGCGTCCGCCATGTACGCCCGCCCCTGGACCAATGTCGAGAACAAAGTCGGCGGCACGAATTGCATCTTCATCATGCTCCACCACAATGACGGTATTGCCCAAATCTCTTAAGTGGGTGAGGGTGTTGAGCAGTCGGTCGTTGTCTCTTTGGTGTAGGCCGATGGAGGGTTCGTCCAGTACATACATGACCCCAACCAAGCCCGCGCCAATTTGAGAGGCAAGGCGGATGCGTTGCGCCTCGCCCCCTGAGAGGGTGTCGGCACTGCGGTCGAGCGTGAGGTAGTTGAGTCCAACATTGACGAGAAAACTGAGGCGTTGGTGAATCTCTTTAATAATTTTTTCGGCAATTTTGCCTTTGGCGCCTTCTAGCTTGAGGCTGCTGAAAAATTGATGCAGTTCACCAACAGGGAGGTGGGTGAGTTCGGGCAGGGTGCGGTTGGCGATGTAGACATGGCGGGCGGCTTCGTTTAGGCGGGTGCCGTGACAGCTTTTGCACTCTTGGGAAACACGGTATTTGTCTAGCTCGTCCCGTACATTTTTGCTTTCGGTTTCGGCGTAGCGGCGTTCCATATTGGGAAGGATGCCTTCAAAGCGGCGTACATCAGCATAACGACCGTGGGGTAGTGGGAGTTTTTCTTTGCCTGAACCGAAGAGGATGATTTTTTGGAATTTGGGGTCAAGCTTTTCCCAAGGGATTTCCATGTCAAAACCGTAATGGTCGGCGACGGCTTTGAGGATGTCGTAATAATATTTATGCCGTCTATCCCAGCCACGAATGGCACCACCTGCTAGGCTAAGTTCGGGGTGAACGACTACTTTTTTCGGGTCGAAAGTCTCTTTAATGCCTAGCCCATCGCAAGTGGGGCAGGCACCTTGTGGGTTGTTAAAGGAGAAGATGCGGGGTTCGAGTTCGCTGATGCTATATCCGCAGTGCGGACAGGCGAATTTTTCGGAAAAGAGCAGTTCAAAGTCATCGCTCTCGTCCATTGGAATCACTTTGGCAATGCCTGAGGCGAGGCGGAGGGCGGTTTCAAAAGATTCAGCGAGGCGTTGCTTGAGGTCGGGTCGGACTTTAAAGCGGTCGACCACCACTTCAATATCATGCTTTTTGTTTTTATCCAGCTCAATCGGTTGATCGAGTTCCATTAGTTGACCGTCAATTCTGGCACGCAAAAAGCCTTGGGCTTGCAACTCTTGCAGCAGCACTTGATGGGTGCCTTTTTTGCTCTGCACAATGGGGGCGACGAGCAAGGTCTTGGTGCCTTCGGGGAGCGAGAGGGTGCGGTCAACCATTTCGCTGACGGTTTGAGCTTGGAGGTCGATATCGTGTGTCGGGCAGCGGGGGGTGCCTGTGCGGGCAAAGAGCAGTCGCAGATAGTCGTAAATTTCGGTGACGGTGCCGACAGTGGAGCGGGGGTTGTGGGAAGTGGATTTCTGTTCAATGGAGATGGCGGGCGAAAGCCCTTCAATATGATCCACATCGGGTTTTTCCATCACCGAGAGGAATTGACGAGCATAGGCAGAGAGTGATTCGACATAGCGGCGTTGCCCTTCGGCATAGATGGTGTCGAAAGCAAGAGAGGATTTTCCTGAGCCAGACAGTCCTGTAATGACAATTAGCTTGTCTCTTGGCAGGGTGACATCAATGTCTTTTAAATTATGGGTTCTGGCTCCACGGATAACAATCTCTTCTAACATAAGCTCTCTGAAATGGGTAAAAGCGTCATTATAGCATTGTGGCAAGTGACGGGAGAGTATGAACAGAGTTTGGAAATTTACTGCACTTTTCTAAAATTCCCAGTCCTGCTTGTATAATATGCGTTTTAAAAAGGAGATGAGAAATGTCTGAATCTGAAAGTTTTAAACCCACCATGCAGCCAGAGGAGAAACGGGCGGCATTTGCGGTGGCAGGGGTGTTTTCGACCCGTATGCTCGGGTTGTTTATGATTTTCCCTGTGTTTGCACTGTTTGCCCAGCAGGAATTTAAGGATGTGACCGCCACGCAAATTGGGATTGCGATGGGGATTTATGGGTTGACGCAGGCATTTTTGCAGATTCCTTATGGGATGTTGTCGGACAAATATGGTCGCAAGCCGCTGATTGTGGCGGGGATGCTGATTTTTGCGATTGGTTCGGTCATTTGTGCGGAGGCGGACTCGATTGAGATGATGATTATCGGTCGAGCCATTCAGGGCATGGGGGCAGTCGCAGCGGTATTGATGGCGACGGTGGCTGACTTGGTCTCTGAGCAGTTTCGTTTGCGGGCGATGTCCATTGTGGGGATGACGATTGGGTTGTCTTTTACCGTCTCTTTGGTCGCAGGTCCTGTTTTGGCGGAATGGTTTGGAGTGCGTGGCATCTTTTGGGCGATTGCCTTATTGGCACTCATCGGTATTTTGTTGACGATTTATGCGATTCCAGAGATAAAGCATCAGCATTTCCAGCGAGAAGCGGAAGCGGATCCTAAGCAGTTTAAGGATGTGCTGAAAGATAAGGAGTTACTCCGCTTGGATTTTGGTGTCTTTACCCTGCATGCTACTTTGACAGCGATGTTTGTCGCCCTGCCAATTATGATTCGAGATTATGCAGGCATGGATTCGTTACATCACTGGGAGCTGTATTTGCCTGTGATGATTTTGTCTTTTGTGCTGATGGTGCCGTTTATTATTCAGGCCGAGAGCAAAGGGCGGATGAAACAGATTTATCTGGGGGCGATTGCCACCATCGGCATTGCACAACTGCTGTTTATGACGGTGCATAATGGCTTTTGGGCTTTCTTTATCATCTTCTTGATTTTCTTTACCGCCTTTAATTTATTGGAGGCCTCTTTACCCAGTTTGGTAGTGAAAATGGCCCCTGCGGATAAAAAAGGCACCGCCAGTGGTATCTATTCAACCAGCCAATTTTTAGGAGCAGCATTAGGCGGCGCATTGGGGGGATATTTTTATCAGCATTATGGGTATAATGGACTCTTTGGAATGACGGCAACTTTGGCATTTTTGTGGTGGCTGTTTGCCATGGGCATGAAAAACCCTTTGCCATTGAGTATTGCATCGATTCCATTGCCAGAAGGGGTGAAAGATGTACAGCAGTTGCAACAAGCTTTCTTGCAGCTAGAAGGGGTACATCAAGTGGTGGTGATACCAGAAGATCAGAGAATCTATTTTAAAATTGATCGCAAAAAGATCAATGAACCAGAGTTACTCGAATTTGTAACGACTCAGTTGACACAGTAACTGCTCAGATTACAGGAGTGAGCTGAGGAGTTACTCGAATTTTTAGAGAGAGAAAAGTAAGTTATGCGTGGAGTGAATAAAGTTATTTTGGTGGGCACACTTGGACGAGATCCTGAAGTGAAGTATGCCGCCAATGGCAATGCAATTGTGAATCTGAGTGTGGCGACTTCAGAGACTTGGAATGATAAACAAACAGGTCAAAAGCAAGAAAAAACCGAATGGCACCGTGTCGTCATTTTTGGCAAGCTGGCAGAGATTGCTGGGCAGTACTTACATAAAGGTTCTCAAGTTTACCTTGAAGGGAAATTGCAAACAAGAAAGTGGCAAGACCAAAATACTGGGCAGGATCGCTACTCCACAGAGGTGGTGTTAGACCCATTTAATGGCGTGATGCAGATGCTTGGTGGGGGGCGTCAAGGGGGTGATGTGCCTTTTGATGACGGTTTTGCTGGTCAGCAGCCCGCTCAGAATTTTAATGGCGGTGGGAATATGAATGCAGGAATGCAAGGTGGCATGCAAAATCAAGCACAGATGCCGCCACAGCAGAATACAGGCTTTGCTGGACAGCCTGCTCAGCAACAACCTATGCAAGGTCGGCAGCAAGGTGGTTTCGGCGGACAACAAGCCGCTCCTCAGCAAAATCCGCAACCTGCTCAACCTAATCCTGCACAGCAGCAAGCGGCTCCACAGCCA
>JALUXI010000007.1 GCA_027019045.1 Piscirickettsiaceae bacterium
TTATCGATTCAAAATATCGCCCTTTATGCGGGTTCTCTTCGCCTATTAGACAATGCTAGCTTCACGCTGCACCCACAGCAAAAAGTGGGGCTGATTGGACAGAATGGCGCAGGGAAGTCATCTCTCTTTAAAGCCATTTTAGGTCAGATGCCCCTAGATGCAGGCGAGATTAAAATGCCGCCTAATTGGCAGATTGGTTATGTCGAACAGGAGGTGAGTCAAACCCATCTTTCGGCACTGGATTATGTCTTGCAAGGTGATACCGAATACGCCGATATTCAGCGGCAACTTAAGCAGGCAGAAGTGGATGAGGACGACCAGAAAATGGTATTTCTCTATGATGCCTTGGATTTGATTCAAGGATATCAAATCCCGGTAAAAGCAAAACAACTTCTGTTTGGGTTGGGGTTTAAGGAATCTGAGTTCGATCAGCCTGTCAGTGATTTTTCGGGGGGATGGCAAGTACGACTAAAGTTGGCTAAAGCACTGATGCAAAGAGCGGATTTATTATTGCTTGATGAGCCGACCAACCACTTGGATATTGAGGCGGTGAGTTGGTTGGCGAATTGGTTAAGCAGTTATGATGGGGCTTTAATGGTCATTTCACATGACCGTTATTTTCTTGATCAGGTGGTGTCAGGCATTGTATTGGTAGCAGATCAAAAACTGCACTATTATGCTGGCAACTTTGCTAGCTATGAAAGACAACGGCATGCTCAATTGATGCAGCAACAAGCCTTGCATGATAAGCAGAAACAGCAGATGCAGCATTTGCAAACTTTTATTAGCCGATTTAAGGCGAAGGCGAGTAAAGCAAAACAGGCACAGAGCCGAGTCAAGGCGCTTGAGCGGATGGAAACGGTCGCAGCGGTGCAGGCGACCAATCCGTTTCATTTTGCATTTGCGAATCCTGAACATCTGCCTGACCCCATGATTCAAGTTGAACAGGTCTCATTTCGCTATGAAGGGATGGCAAATCTGATTTTATCGGAAGTCGATGCGGTGTTGCGAGCAGGTGACCGTATCGGTTTGGTGGGGGTGAATGGTTCAGGTAAATCGACTTTTTTAAAGGTGCTAATCGGTGAGCTGAAACCCAATGCGGGGAAGGTGCGTATCAGTAAAGGGGTCAAGGTTGGCTATTTTGCTCAGCATCAGTTGGAGGCACTCAATCCAGAACAGACACCGCTACAACATCTTTTGCGGTTAAAAGAAAACTTGACTGAACAAGAAGCACGTACCTTTTTAGGGCAGTTTGGTTTTAGTGCAGATAAAGCACTCTCCACAGTTAAACACTTTTCAGGAGGGGAGAAAGCTCGCCTCTCTTTGGCGATGATTGTGTTTCAAAAACCCAATTTGATTATTCTCGATGAGCCGACTAACCACTTGGATATGGAAACAAGGGATGCGTTAGAAATGGCGTTGCTAGAATTTCAGGGAGCCATTATTGTGGTATCGCATGACCGCCACCTTTTAACCAGCATTGTCGATCAATTTTGGTGGGTACACGAACAGCAGGTGACCCCCTTTATGGGTGGGCTGGATGCCTATTTGCAAGCACAGTTAGAAAAAGTCAAAGCGCAAGCAGCGGCCGAAAAATCAGAAAAAACCGAAAAAAATGCCAAAAACCCCAGTCCTGATAGCCCAAAAGAGGCTCAAACAAGCAATAAGAAGCAACAGCGACAGCAAAAAGCACAATTGCGACAAGCGGTTCAACAGGCGATTAAGCCACTGAAACAGAAATTGGCGAAAGTTGAGCGGGCTTTAAACAAAGCACAGGCAGAGCTGGATGACATCCATCAGCAAATGGGGCAGGCTGATTTCTATGAGCAAACTGATTCAGTGACGATCACCGCTATATTAAAACGACAAGGTGAGCTGGAGTCGACAATCGAAGAAAAAGAGATGGAATGGTTGGCATTAGAGGAAGAGATTGAAGCGAAAGAGCGGGAAATCTTAGAAGGTGATTAAAGTGAGGGCGATTAAAGCCCTCTATTCAAACACTTAGTGCTTTATTTAAACGCACAGCCGTGCTTAAAGCCGAATTTTTTCAGAATAATGACCATTGGGCAGAAGCCTGTTAAGCCAGAGATCAGCAAGCTGGCACCGACCAATAAATCTAAAAGATACCAAGTTTCTGAAACATAATGCCCTAGTGCTAATCCAAGTAGCACCATAGTGCCTGCGACAATCATCACAATTTTTTCGATAACCATATTATTTTGCTCCTAATTTTAGGTCGTGATTAAACACTTTAATTCTAGCATAAGTTTTTATTTAGTACGGCAAAAATCATTGAAACCAAAGCGGAAAGAGGTATATAATCCACTTTTTAAAATTTTGAGTGTCGGCGATAGATTCGTCTGATGATTGAGATAACCCCAAACCGAGATTGAATATGCAAGTAACATTAGAAAAACCCGAACAAGGTTTAGAACACACTTTAAAAGTATCTTTCCCTTCTGCTGAGTTGGATCAAAAAGTGGATCAGCGTTTAAATGAAATGCGTCGCACCATGAAAATGGATGGTTTCCGTCCAGGTAAAATTCCGATGAGCGTAGTGAAGAAACGCTATGGTAATGCGGTGCGCCAAGAGATGTTGGGTGAAGCGGTACAGAAAGCATTCTATGATGCGGTTGAGCAAGAAGGTGTTGCGGTTGCTGGCTATCCAAGATTCGATGAGCTGAAAGATGAAGGTGGCAATATTGAATTTATTGCTCGCTTTGAAGTGCAACCCGAAGTGAAGTTGCCTGAGTACGGCGAGTTGGAAGTTGAAAAAGTTGTTGCAGATATTTCAGACGAAGATGTCGATAAAATGATTGATAAGTTGCGTGAGCAGCGTTCAGCTTGGCGTCCATGTAATGCCAATAAAAAAGCAAAAGAAGGTGAGCAAGTGATTACCAGCTTCGTTGGCCGTGTGGATGGTGAAGAGTTTGAAGGTGGCAAGGCAGACGATGTACCCATTATTATCGGTTCTGGCCGTATGATCCCTGGCTTTGAAGAGCAATTAGTCGGCATGAAAAAAGGCGAAACAAAAACCATCAAGGTGACTTTCCCTGAGGATTATCACGCTGAGAACTTAAAAGGCAAAGAAGCGGAGTTTGATGTCACCGTCCACTCGGTTCAAACCAAAGAACTACCTGAAGTCGATGAAGAGTTTGTGAAGTCTCTTGGCATTGAAGAGGGAACTGAAGAAGCACTTCGCAATGAAATCAAAGTGAACATGGAAAGAGAGGTGATGCGTGCGGTGAAGCAGCAGAACCGCAATCATGTTTTCAACGCCTTAGAAGCTGAAGTGGAAGTAGAATTACCACAATCAATGATTCAGCAAGAGATTGAAGGTTTGATGAACCGTGCAGTACAAGAGTTGCAACAGCAGGGGATTAAAGCTGAAGATGTTCAGCTCACTGCAGATCAGTTTAAGGATGAAGCTGAAAAACGCGTGAAGCTAGGTTTGATTCTTGGACAGGCGATTAAAGATGGTGATTTTCGTGCCACGGAAGAAGAAGTAAACCAGTATATTGCTGAGCAAGCTTCTTCTTATGAAGATCCTGAAGAAGTGGTCAAGTGGTATCAGCAGAACCCACAAGCTTTAACTGAAATTCAGGCGATTTTGACTGAAGACAAAGTGGCGCAAGCGATTTTGGATCAGGCTAAAACCAAAGAAGTGAAGAAGTCATTTGAAGAAGTTGTGAACCCAGCTGCTTAATCAGCACTAGGTTAAATAAACCCTTTTTGGAGATGGGCGCCTGTCCATTTTCCACAAAGGGTTTTTTTTTTAGCTTGAAAAAGCTAAGATAGCCCATAATAATGATGAGATTCCCATGCGATGGGAAAAGATTAGTAAATACAGAACCCTAGGAAAAATAACTGATGATGGATCCAATTCAAAATGCCTTAGTCCCCATGGTAATCGAACAAACCAGTCGTGGAGAGCGCTCCTATGACATTTATTCTCGTCTTTTAAAAGAAAGAGTCATTTTCTTGGTAGGGCAGGTTGAAGATCATATGGCAAACTTGATTGTGGCGCAGTTACTTTTCCTAGAGTCGGAAAATCCTGATAAGGATATTCATCTGTATATCAATTCGCCTGGTGGGAGTGTGACGGCAGGGATGGCGATTTATGACACCATGCAATTTATTAAACCCGATGTGTCTACCATGTGTATTGGTCAGGCAGCGAGTATGGGGTCTTTCTTGTTGTCAGCAGGTGCGAAGGGTAAACGCTTTGCATTGCCTAATTCTAGAGTGATGATTCATCAGCCTTTAGGAGGGTTCCAAGGACAGGCGAGTGATATTGAGATTCATGCAAAAGAAATTTTGTCGATTAAAGAGAAGTTAAATCGCTTGTTGGCAGAACATACAGGTCAGCCGATAGAGAAAATAGAAGAAGATACCGATCGTGATAACTTCATGAGTGCAGAAGAAGCACGGGATTATGGTTTGATTGATCAGGTTTTGACCCGTCGTGGTGAATAATCCCTGAATTTCAGGGAGAGGAAGAATAAGAATGATTGAAAAAAATTTATATTGTTCGTTTTGTGGTAAAAGCCAAGATGAAGTTAAAAAACTGATTGCAGGGCCGAGTGTCTATATCTGTGATGAGTGTGTTGATCTTTGTAATGATATTTTACGAGATGAGTTTGGTGAAGAGGCATTAAGCCAATTTGAGCTTGAGCATCTGCCCACACCGCATGAAATCAGCGCTATTTTGGATGATTATGTCATTGGGCAGGAGCAAGCGAAGAAAGTGTTAGCCGTGGCGGTCTATAATCACTATAAACGATTGCAGAATGGTCAAATATCAAAAGATGATGTTGAGCTGACAAAGAGTAATATTTTATTGATTGGACCGACGGGTTCAGGGAAAACACTATTGGCACAAACGTTAGCCCGCACTTTAGACGTGCCTTTTG
>JALUXI010000008.1 GCA_027019045.1 Piscirickettsiaceae bacterium
GACGGTATAAAAAAAGGGGCTGTAAAAGCCCCTTTTTTATGTGTGTGATATTATTTTTTTAAATGATACGCCGCTTGCAAAGTATTTTCTAACAGCGTGGCAATCGTCATCGGTCCTACCCCACCTGGCACAGGGGTAATCCAGCTGGCACGCTCTTTAGCGGTTTCAAACTCCACATCCCCGACCAAGCGACCACAATCCAAACGGTTAATGCCCACATCAATCACAATCGCCCCTGGTTTAATCCACTCTCCTGGAATAAACTCAGGAATCCCCACGCCTGCAACCACCAAATCCGCCCGTCGCACTTGTGCTTCTAAATCTTGAGTGGCACTATGGCAAACGGTCACCGTTGCTCGTACATTGAGTAGCTCCAACGCCATAGGCACGCCGACAATATTGGACGCCCCAACCACCACAGCATCCAGCCCTCGCAATGGGATGTCTGTTTTTGCTAACATCGTCATCACGCCATGCGGTGTACAAGGGGCCAATACAGGCATCCGTGTGGCTAAACGCCCAACATTATAGGGGTGGAAACCATCTACATCTTTTTCAGGCAAAATGCGTTCGATAATCGCCTCTGGATCAATATGTTCAGGCACTGGCAGCTGTACAATAATCCCGTGCACCGCTGGGTCTGCATTCAACTCATCAATCAGAGCCAACACCTCTTCTTGGGTGGTACTGGCTGGCAACTCTTTTGAGACATCATTAAAGCCCGCCTTTTCACACGCAATCTTTTTATTGCGAACATACACCTGTGAAGCAGGATCTTCCCCCACCAAAATCACCGCTAACCCAGGGCGAGGTAGTCCTTGTGCCACCTTCTCTTCCACCTCTTGACGAATCTTTTCCCGTAATTCTGCCGCAATGGCCTTACCATCCAAAATTTTTGCTGACACGATTCTTTAACTCCAAAAGTAAAAAATGAAAGCTATATAATAACGGAATCTTAAAAAATTCAGAAACACATTTAAACAATATGCCTAAAACGATTCAAAACTTACCCGGTTTTCCAGCTTTTAAAACCGCAATGGACTCGGCCATGATGTACATTGCATTAGGGGATTTAGATGAAATCGAGTCGAATCGCCTACTGGAAGTCTATAAAACCGTGCTCCGCTTTTTCCGAACAGGAGAATTGCCACAAGCGCATCCAGCCATTCAAGAAGTCTATGGTTTTGCACTCCAGCCTCACCGATTTATGGCGTTTGGTCTTCCAGACAAAGAGTGGGAAAGAGTTGAGTATGACCAACAGGTGATCAAACGATTTATTGAGCAGTTTTATGGTTGCGATGTGATGATTGTGTCACAAGAAGAAGGGGTGATTAACCCGCTGCACCTCAAGCGTCCATTGCAAAACGCTTAAAAAAAGCCCAACCAGTTTCCTGATTGGGCTTTTTTGATCGCTTTCCAAATTAAAGCTTAAAGCATTTTGCTCATTAACTGATTCATGCGTTTTATAAACTCCGCAGGTTTTTCAGGCAGATCGCCTTCTGCAAGTTTCGCTTGATCGAGTAGGAAGTGTGCCCACTCTTTCAGCTGAGCTTCATCTGAAATTTCCTCTAGTTTTTTCACCAAAGGATGCTCAGGGTTCAGCTCTAGGATCTGCTTGGGTTTAGGCACGGCCTGTCCCATCTGCTCCATAATCTTCGCCATATGTGAAGTGATGCCATCACTGCCATCCACCACACACGCTGGCGAGTCAGTCAGACGGAGGGTTATGCGAACATCTTCAACCAGCTCTCCTAAAGCTTGCTTAAGCTTCTCAACCAATGCTTCTCGCTCTTTTTTCTCCTCTTCAGAGACCTCTTTTTCCGCTTCTTCTTCAAACTCTTTCAAATCTGCAGAAGTGACTGATTTTAAAGGCTTACCTTCAAACTCAGTCAAGTGACTGACCAACCACTCATCGATACGGTCGGTCAAGAGGAGGACTTCAATACCTTTTTTGCGGAACATCTCAAGATGAGGGCTACCAATTGCCGCCTCATAAGAGTCTGCAATAATATAGTAAATCGCCTCTTGTCCCTCTTGCATTCGATCAACATACTGCTCAAGTGAGACGCGTTGCTCAGGTGTCTCTTCAAATGTTGAAGCGAATCGCAACAGCTTCGCAATCTTCTCTTTATTGCTAAAGTCTTCAACAATCCCTTCTTTCAACACCTGACCAAAGGTATCCCAGAAGGTGTTGTAATCCGCCTGGTCTTCCGCCTTCGCCATCTGGGCAAGCTTATCCAATACCCGTTTCACCGAAGCCTTACGAATGGTATCCACCACACGGTTGCTCTGCAAAATCTCACGCGAAACATTCAACGGCAAGTCATTCGAATCAATAATGCCTCGAACAAAGCGTAAATAAGCTGGCATTAAGTTCTCGGCATCATCCATAATGAATACACGCTTCACATACAGCTTCAAGCCATAGCGACGCTCACGGTCATAGAGATCAAATGGGGCATGCTTTGGAATATAGAGCAGAGAAGTGTATTCTAAAGTCCCTTCCACTTTATTATGGATATACGCCAAAGGTGGCTCAAAATCGTGGAATTGAGAGATATAGAAGTTATTGTAATCTTCCTCTGTCAGTTCAGACTTAGGCAGTGTCCAAATCGCCGTCGCATCGTTCACCTGCTCTAACTCTCGCTCACCTGTCGGCTTGCCCTCTTCATCCAACTTTTCGGTGTACATATAAATCGGGAAGTTGATGTGATCCGAGTAGGTTTTGATAATTTGACGAATTCTTGCCTCTTCCAAGAACTCATCCATATCCTCTTTCAGATGCAGGATGACATCGGTTCCCTTTTTCTCTTTCTCAATGGTCTCAAGGGTATATTCGCCTTCACCATTCGACACCCAGCGAGTACCATTAGCGACACCATCTCCCGCCTTACGGGTTTCTAAAGTCACTTCATCGGCGACAATAAAAGAGGCATAGAAACCAACCCCAAACTGACCGATCAAATTGCTGTCTTTTGCTTGGTCACCCGTCAAGTTTTCCAAAAACTTTTTGGTGCCCGAATTGGCGATGGTTCCGATATTGTTGATCACCTCATCACGGGTCATCCCAATCCCATTATCAGACACCATAATCGTGCGATTGTCTTTATTGATATCCACCACGATACGAAGGTCTTTATCCCCTTCATACAAGGCTTCATTTGAGATGGCCTCAAAACGCAACTTATCCAGTGCATCCGATGCATTGGAGACCAGCTCACGCAAAAAAATCTCTTTGTTACTGTATAACGCATGAATCATCAGTTTTAACAACTGATTCACTTCCGTCTGAAACGCATGGGTTTCTTTCTGCGACATACTCTCTTCTCCTATGAATTAAATGATCTTCGAGACACTTAAAATGGGGACAGAATGATATTTTTCAAGCCCTAAAATGAAAAAACCCGCCGAAGCGGGTTGTTGTACTCAGAATGATTGAAATACCTTAATGTTCTGCAACCTCTTCCAAAGCTTCTGTAATCGCATAAGGTGCATTGGAAATGGACATAAAGCTATTCGACCCCATCATGGAGAGGCTTGGCCAGCTCAAAGCAATACGGAATTTACCATTCAACGCAATCGCTTCATCATCCACCACCAAAAGCTCATAAGGCAAATGAGCGGCATGGCTTAATTTCCCAGCATCAATCGATTTCAAAATCGTGGCATCGGCACCATCGCCTTTAGTAAACTGCACGCCAAAGACGGTCATTTTGCTATTTGGAATATCGATACGATAGACTTTGACCACACCTGCTTTTTGTGCAGCTAATCCTTTTTCAATCGTCTGCACCGCTTCATCATGTGAATCAAAATCAGCAATTTCATCCACATCCTCAAAATAAGGCATCATCATTTTATAGTGATACTCTCGAAGATCATCAGCAGACATCGGCTCATCCGCGCCAAACTCTTGTTGCTTTCCTAAAGCCCCTTCTAGAGCCGTTTGTACCGGGGTAATATCGCCTTTCATCTGATAAGCATTCCACCAATAACTTGGATTAGTATATGAAATTTGTGTCTCCCCCCCCTTCTGCACAATCGCAATCCGTTCCATTGCACCAAAGCCACCGTTTTTAGACTGAGCCGCCATGTTTTTTAATGCGTCATTCGTCACCACCACAATTTTCACATTGTCCATTGGCTGATAACTGCCCACGACTTCAAAGCCTTTGCCTTTCACCGCAGCCTCAACCTTAGCCGAGGCATCTGCCACACTGTCTGAAGTCGTCTTTGCCAAAATAAACGGCATATAACCTGCCGCATACACAAAGGGCGTCGCCAACATCAGCACCAAACCAGCAAATAGGGATTTTAATTTTTTCATGAGTATGAACCCTCCTAAAGTATATTTATTACCAAAACCAAATATTTTTTATCGACATCCTGTATTGTCATGAAAACCCCTAGAAAAAAACACTCAATTCTTTTTATAACACGATAAAAAACTTCAAATTTTTGCCAAATTCCCCAGTCCCGCTTACTAGTTTGTGCGTTTTTCTGCTCGCCTTGCTGCCTTCTTCTCTTGGCGACGACGACGAAAAAAAGCGCTTAACTTCTCACCACACGCTTCAGCCAGTACCCCTGATTGCGTAGCCACTTGGTGGTTGAGCCGTTTATCTTGCAGCAACTGAAAAACAGAATCCACCGCTCCCGTTTTCGCATCCGCAGCCCCATAGACCAAACGACCAATCCGCCCATGCACCATGCCTCCTGCACACATAGGGCATGGCTCCAGCGTGACATAGAGTGTCACCTCTAAAAGCCGATAATTACCAATCACCTCACCCGCCATCCGCAGTGCCATCAACTCAGCATGCGCCGTGGGGTCATGGGTTGCAATCGGTTGATTCCAGCCCACGCCAACCAACTGATTCTGCCATACCGCCAC
>JALUXI010000009.1 GCA_027019045.1 Piscirickettsiaceae bacterium
TGAGAGTTTTGCACGAGTGAGATGCTCTCTAGTTAGCATAAACCTGATGCGGTAGCCAAGTGGCCAGTTCTGGGAAGAACCAAAGAATCAGAATCACGCCGATTTGAATGCCGATAAAGGGGATAACGCCCTTGTAAATATCGGCAGTCTGTACGCTTTTGGGTGCGACGCCTCGAAGATAGAAGAGGGCAAAACCAAAAGGTGGGGTGAGAAAGGCAGTTTGCAGGTTAATCGCAATTAAGATCCCCAGCCAAATCGGATCCATCCCACCCATGAGTAGGATGGGGGCAACCACAGGCAGAATCACATAGGTAATCTCAATAAAGTCTAAAAAGAAACCAAGCACAAAAATGAGCAGCATCACGATTAGCAGGGCGGTGAGCTGACCGCCTGGTAAGTCGATTAAAAAGCCCTCAATTAAATCATCTCCTCCCAGTCCACGAAACACCAGTGAAAAGAACGCCGCACCGATAAAGATAAAGAAAATCATACTGGTGACGGTGAGCGTTTCTCGCATCACTTCATTCAAATTTTTCAGCGTCAAGTGGCGTTTAAAAGCCGCCAAAATCATCGCCCCCACCGCTCCAAGTGAAGCAGACTCGGTCGGCGTGGCAAAGCCACCTAGAATGGAACCCAATACCAGCAGAATCAATAATAACGGAGGAATTAAGCTTTTAAGAATGCGTCCTCCTATACCAGGCTGAAGGGTCGCTTGATCAGGCGTCGGGAGTCTTTCGGGCTGTCGGATGGCGGTAAGCCAAATATAGCCGATGTACAGCAGAACAAGCAGGATGCCTGGCAGAATGGCTCCGACAAAGAGGTCGCCAACTGAGAGGACTTCAGGTGAGAAAATGCCTTGCTTAAGTTGGGCTTGTTGGTAGGCATTTGATAGTACATCTCCGAGCAGAATCAGCACAATAGAGGGCGGGATAATCTGTCCCAAGGTGCCTGAAGCGGCAATCGTCCCGCTGGCAATTTTAGGGTCATAGCCCTGTTTAAGCATGGTCGGTAGGGCAAGTAGTCCCATGGTCACAACCGTTGCCCCAACAATGCCTGTGCTGGCCGCAAGCAAGGCGCCGACTAAAATCACCGAAATCCCCAAGCCCCCCTTTAAACCGTGCATGGCTTCATTCATGGTGGTGAGCAACTGTTCGGCAATTTTCGATTTCTCCAGCATGATCCCCATAAAGACAAACAGCGGCACCGCAATGAGCGTTTCATTCCCCATAATGCTATAAATACGGTTGGGAATGCTATTGAGAAATGCCATATCGAAGGCACCGAGCTGAACCGCCAAGGCGGCAAATAGCAAGGAAGCCCCCGAGAGCGTCAGTGCCACTGGAAAGCCCGTCATCAGGGCAATCAGCACCACACCAAACAGAACCAGCGCCAAACTTTCCATTACACCGTCGCCTCTTGTTCGTTAATGTCACTCGGTTGGGTGGTGGCTTTGAGCTGTTCGGCGACTTCAGGTTTAAAGAGTACAAAGCCTTGATAGACCATCTGTCCCAGCACTTGAAGAATCATTAAAATCGGCATGATTAGAATCAAGGTTTTTAATAGATAGACATAGCCCAGCCCAGAGGCTTCGGTGGAGGTTTCATGAATTGCCCAACTGGCAGAAACATAGCCCCAACCGATCCAGAGAATAAAGGCAAGCGTCGGCAATGCGAAAAATAGGTTGCCCAGCAGGTTAATCCAGTGGCGCTTGCGTTCTGAGGCATTGGCATAAAATACATCCACCCGCACATGGCGATCTTGATTGTAGGTATAGCTGATGCCGAGCATAAAGACAGTGGCGTGAATGTAAAGGATGGATTCTTGCAGGGCGATAGAACCCGTATTAAAGCCATAACGTAAAATCACCACCAAAGCAGTCACCAGCACCAAGAGTAAGGTACCCCAAGCGACAAGATGTCCCAGCTTAAGCTGGAGGCGATGTTGCCAGAGATAAAATTGCGTCAGGAGTGTTGTCATGCTGTGACTTCAAATATAGGAGGGATTAAATTTCAACCCACTGCTCTGGATGTTCAATCCAACTAACAGGTTTACGACCACGGCCTGTCCAAGTTTGTCCTGTTACCGTATTACGATATTTAGGCGCGACTGGCCCACTACTTTTGCGAACCCCTGAAGGATTGCCACAAAATTGAGCAGGATCAATTTCAAAAGCGGTGATGAGTTTTTGAATCAATTGCGTGACTTCTTGTTGCTCTTGTGCACGCGTTTCTTCTAATTGCTGTTTTAAACGCAGATATTCAGAGTTATTGATAAAAGTTTCTTCGATCTGTTTTAGGCTATCTAATCTAGACATCTATTTAAGCTCCATTTTAATTAAGGTGTTTTTATTTTAATGTATTTATTTTGTAAATGGAAAATAAAGGGTTATAAATTTTCCAATTAAATAATCTTATGGGGTTAATATGATGAGGGAAAAGGCATGTGGCGGATGTGCAGGGTATAATGCCTCTTGATGAATGAATTAACCGATCTACAATATTTCCAAGTGGCAGTTCCAGGGCCTTTTTTGCAGCCTTTAGATTATGCTTTTGAGCCAATGGCTGGTCAGCCTGTGCCTGTCATTGGTGGGCGGGTTTGGGTGCCGTTTCGCAACAAGCAGATTGTTGGTGTGGTGGTGGGTGATGCCCTGCCTGACTATGATCTAGCCAAAATCAAAACGATTACTGAGGTCATTGATGCAGAGCCGATTTTGGATGCTCAATTATTACAGCTGCTTCAGTGGGCGGCATACTATTATCATGAACCCATTGGCAATGTGATGCAGACGGCCCTGCCGAAACGATTACGACAAGGTGAAGCGGCCAAAGCACAAGGTGTCCCCATTTGGCAGTTGACCCAAGATTGGCAAACTGCTGCTCAACCCGTCAAAGCCAGTGCCAAGGTGCAGCAGGCGCTCATCGACTTTTTACAACAAGGTGCTGCCACAGCGGAAAAATTAAATGCACAGTTCAATAGCTGGCGCACGCCCATGAAACGATTGGTTGAACTAGGCGTGGTAGAGCAGGAAACAGGCAGTTGTTTGCAGCATCCCGATTTTCCCGAAATTTTGCCAAAAAATGCCAAAATCCCCAGTCCTGATGTTTTGAACACAAAAAAAGTATCGTTAAATGCAGAGCAGCAGGCAGCGGTGGATGCGGTGATGCAGGAAAAAAACGAGCAGGGTTTTCAGCCATTTTTGCTGCAAGGGGTGACAGGCAGTGGCAAGACAGAAACCTATCTAGGGATGATTGAGCAGGTGGTGGCACAGGGGCAGCAGGCGTTGGTGCTGATTCCAGAGATTGGACTCACCCCGCAGACGGTCAAACGCTTTGAAGCCTATCTGCAACAACCTGTGGCGGTGATGCATTCGGGGTTGAGTGATGTGGAACGCCATTGTGCTTGGCATGCGGTACGCACAGAGGCGGTGAAAGTACTCCTTGGCACCCGTTCCGCCCTTTTCACCCCTTTTCAAAATTTGGGACTGTGCATTATGGATGAGGAGCATGACCTCTCCTTTAAACAGCAGGACGGCTTTCGCTATTCTGCACGGGATCTGTTGGTACGACGAGCCCAGTTGCATGGCGTGCCTGTGGTGCTGGGGTCGGCGACCCCTTCTTTTGAGAGTTTGCACAATGTGGAAGCGGGGCGTTATCAATTACTCATGCTGACTCAGCGGGCAGCGAATGCGGCGATGCCAACTATGAAGCTGCTGGATGTACGGGGTGAGCGGATTGATGAAGGGGTCTCCAATGCGTTAAAGCAGGCGATGAAAACGCATTTAGCAGCGGGCAACCAGATCTTGCTGTTTTTGAATCGCCGAGGCTTTGCCCCTGTGTTGATGTGTGATGATTGTGGTTGGCAGGCGGCGTGTCCGCAGTGTGAACACAATATGACCTTTCATCAGCAGTTTCATGAGTGCCGCTGTCATCATTGTGGACATCAGGTCAAAGCGCCGACGCACTGTCCCGAGTGTGAGAGTGAGGCGTTTGTGCATCTGGGGCAGGGCACGGAGCGGATTGAGCAGGCGTTACAGGCGGACTTTCCTGAGGCCAAAATCCTACGCATTGATCGAGACACCACCCGCAATAAAGGGCAGATGGCAGCATTGACTGCACAGGCGGAGAAGGGAGAGGCAGATATTTTGATTGGTACCCAGATGCTCGCCAAGGGACATCATTTCCCCAAGGTGACGCTGGTGGGGATTTTGGATATTGACCAAGGGCTGTTTAGTGCCGATTTTCGAGCGCCTGAGCGAATGGGGCAACTGCTGGTGCAGGTGGCGGGGCGAGCGGGGCGGGCAGATTTGCCAGGCGAGGTGATGATTCAGAGCCGTCAACCAGAGCATCCACAACTGCGGCAGCTGGTGGTGCACGGCTATGAGGCGTTTGCCCAAACCGCCTTGCAACAACGCAAGGAAACCGATCTGCCACCTTATGCGTATCAGATACTCTTGCGAGCGGAGTCGGTCAATCCTCAAGATGCGTTCAGTTTTTTAAACTTTATCAAACAGCAGCTTAGCCTTGTTAAAATGCCTGAACTGGCTGACAATTATGTGGAAGCTTTGGGGCCTGTCACCGCTCCGATGCTACGGCGACAAGGGCGGTTTCGTTATCAGCTGTTATTGCAATCCAATCAACGCCGCCTTTTACAAGGCTGGTTTGCGGCCATTGAGCCGCTGCTCTACCAGAAACCTGCACAGACACTGGCTCGTAAGGTGCGGTGGAGTATTGATGTAGATCCATTAGAGATGTTGTAGGGAGGAATAATGTTACACCTATTGGTTAAACTGTTTAAAGCCCTCAACGCCAACCAAGCCCCAGGGCAGTTGGCGTTGTCTTTTGTTTTAGGGATGATCATGGGGTTGACCCCT
>JALUXI010000010.1 GCA_027019045.1 Piscirickettsiaceae bacterium
GTGCGGTTATGTCGGTGCCTGCGCATGATCAGCGGGATTGGGAATTTGCTCAAAAATACCATTTACCAATGAAAGTGGTCGTTGCGCCTTCAGTTGACGAGATTCCCGATGTTTCAGAAGGGGCTTATACCGACAAGGGTGTATTGGTGAATTCGGGTGAGTTTACGGGTTTGCGTTCTGAAGAGGCATTGGAGGCCTTTGCGAAAAAACTGGGTGAGCTTGGGCTGGGTGAGAAGCAGGTGAACTATCGTTTGCGGGATTGGGGCGTGTCTCGTCAACGCTATTGGGGGTGTCCGATTCCTGTCATCTACTGTCCCGCTTGTGGGGCTTTACCCGTACCAGAGGAGGATCTGCCTGTGAAGTTGCCAGAGGATGTGATTCCTGATGGCAGCGGTTCGCCATTGGCAAAAATGGACAGCTTTAAAAACTGCACCTGTCCACAGTGTGGCGGTCGAGCCAAGCGGGAGACGGATACTTTTGATACCTTCTTTGAATCGAGTTGGTACTACGCCCGTTTCACCTCAAAAGATAATGACCAAGCCATGCTGGATGAGCGAGCGGATTATTGGTTGCCTGTCGATCAGTATATCGGCGGGATTGAACACGCCATTTTGCATCTGCTCTATGCGCGTTTTTTCCATAAATTGATGCGAGATGAAGGGCTGGTGCATTGTGATGAACCGTTTAAGAACCTTCTGACACAAGGCATGGTGTTGCTAGACGGGGCGAAGATGTCGAAGTCCAAAGGCAATACCGTGGATCCTCAAGCGTTAATTGAGCAGTATGGTGCCGATACGGTACGACTATTTATTATGTTTGCCGCCCCGCCTGAGCAGAGCTTGGAGTGGTCGGACAAGGGCGTGGAAGGGGCGCATCGTTTCTTGAACCGTGTCTGGCGACAGGTGCATGACCATGCAGAAAACGGTACGGTTTCCGCCTGTTCAAGTCAAGAAGGACTGGATAAAGCGGCAAAAGCGATTCGCTTGAAAGTGCATCAAACCTTGCAGAAAGCTACCGATGATATGGGGCGCAGAATGCACTTTAACACTGCGATTGCAGCGGCAATGGAGCTGTTAAATGAGGTGAATAAATTTAAACCTGCTTCAGACAGTGACCGTGCAGTAATGCAGGAAGCCTTGGAAATCTTAGTCTTGATTTTGTCACCTATGACCCCGCATATTGCACAGAAGTTGTGGGAAGCTCTAGGTCAAGAGGGGTTGATTGTTGATGCCGCTTGGCCTCAAGTTGATGAAGACGCACTGGTGCAAGATGAGATTGAACTGATGGTACAAGTCAATGGGAAATTGCGAGGCAAAATCCAAGTCGCCGCCGATGCGGACAAAGAGACCATTTTGGCCGCAGCCAAAGCCGATGCTGGGGTACAAAAGTACACCGATGGTAAGGAGATTGTGAAAGAGATTGTTGTGCCTGGTCGCTTAGTCAACCTAGTGGTGAAAGGCTAGTTGATGTTTGTCGCCATGGTGCGTTCTGCGGGACTGGGGCTTTTAGCACTTTTTTTGAGTGTGGTGATCTTATCGCTTTCAGCGTGTGGCTTCCATTTACGAGGCTATACGGAAAGTGGAGAGGTCAAGCCTTTGCCGTTTAGCACGCTCAAGGTGGACGCTTTAGGCAGTGTGGATAGCCGACTGTTGCAGATGTTGAAGCAGCAGTTGACGGCACAAGGCGTGCGGTTGGTTGAGAGTGAGGCAGATGCACAAGCGGTGCTTCGGCTAACGGCGACCCAGTTCCAGCGGATTGCGACGGCGAAAAATGGTCAAGGTCAGGTCACTTCTGAACTACTAAAAATGCAGCAAGCCTTTACTTTGGTGGATGAACAGTCGGGCAAGGTGCTATTGCAGGGCGTGGCGATGAGTTATCGAGATCGTAATATCAATCCGCAAGCGCTTTTAGCGGCTGAAAGAGAGTTGGCATCCTTGAAAACTTTGATGCGTCAAGAAGTGGTGCAGCAGCTCATGGGGCGACTGGGTGAGTTGGGAGAGCGTCATCCACAAGCTTCTGCTGCACATCAAGCAAATGGGCAAATTTTGTCACGCTTTTCGCCGCACTTTTTGTCGAATTTTGCCAAAATTCCCAGTCCTGCAGGCGTATGATTCAGGCGCAAGCAGCTTTAGGACAGATTCAGCAAGGGCGTTTTCCTTGGGTGGCGACCTATCTGCTGTTTGGAGAAGAGCCACTCTATCAGCGAGAAGTGAAAGACGGCCTTTGGCAGTTTTTACAGCAACAGGGTGTGTTGGAGCGAGAGCGGTTTGAAGTGGATGCCCAGTTTGATTGGCAGGGCTTGCAGATGGAAACGCAAGCAGGTAGCCTGTTTGCCCATCAACGCTTGATTGAATTGGAGATGCCGAAGGGAACACCAGGCAAGGCGGGCACGCAATTTATTCAGCAGTGGTGTCAGCAGATGGTGAATCAGTCACAGCCTGAAATCACCCTGCTGATTCGGTGTGATAAATTGGATGGGCGTCAGCTTAAAAGTAAATGGGTGCAGGCGATTGAGGCGGCAGGATTGGTGATTCAATCCAAGCCCATAGATGCACGGCAGTTACCCAGTTGGTGCCAACAGCGGGCGGAAGGTTATGGGTTGCAGCTCTCTTATGATGCCGCTTTGGTTTTGGCAGAAAGAGTGGAAGGCAATCTGTTAGCGGCAGATCAAGCTTTGCAAAAATTGCAGTTGCAGTATGGCACAGGTGTGGTGCTGTCCGACCAACAGGTAGCGGACTCCGTTGCTGATCAGGCACATTATCAGCTGTTTGCTCTGTCAGATGTGATGCTGCAAGGTGATGCGATACGGGCGGTGCAGATTTTACAACGCTTGCAACAAGAAGGGATTGAAGCTCCAGTGGTGTTATGGTTGTTAGCCAAAGAGATTCGCTTGCTCTATCAGCTGGCTCAAAAACAGGCACAACAGGGGAGTGCTGGGGTGGCTGCCCTGTTTAAACAACATCGCATCTGGCAATCTAAACAACAAGGCTACCGCCAAGCCCTTCAACGGCATTCAAAGGAAGATTGGGAGCGGTTATTCAATTTAGCACTGGCGGTAGATTTACAGATTAAGGGACAAGTTCAAATGCAAGACCCATGGCTGACATTACGCAAAATGGTGTTGGCGGTGAGTCAATCAACCGAGGAAAACCCATGTTAACCATCCCATTACCCAAAAAACATCAAGATATGGATCAGGTGGAGAAGGCGATTTTGAGCCACTCTTATGAACCGATTCAGAAAGGAGAAGTGGTCTCAGTCTTGGTGATGAAGACATCGCCCTCCCAAAGAGCGAAAGAGATTGCGCATTTTGAACTGCTGGAAGAGAGCTTTGTTGAAACCCCGAGCCATGAAAAGACTTTGATGAGTCATCTGGTGGTGTTTAAGGGATTTAAAATCAAAATGACGCAGTTTGATGAGCTGACGGTCTATAAAATCATAGCGCCTCGTGCAGAGGAGGCGGGACAGGTGGTGCCGCCTGTGGCACTTTTGCCTGCCCATTGGGTGACAGAGATTCCTGGAGTATTGGTGAGTGCTTTTTATATCGATATTACCCAGTGTAAGGGACAACCTCAAGACATTTCCTCAGCAGAGTATTGTGGTTATATTGTTTCCAAACGCCAGTTTGGGGGCGTGTATGGCAAAAATAAATTGTTGATGATGACCAGCTTGACCCGTGATGAGATGGGGGTAATTCCTTTTGTGGTGGTCACCAATGAGGCGGTTTCTGCGAGTGAGTTGGGGCGATTTATTAACCGTTTGGTGATGTTGAATGCCTTTTATATGGCGGCCTTGACCTTTTTGGTTGAAAAAAATGAGCTGATGACTCGGGTCGATTATTATGATGCACAGTTGAGAAAAGTCTCTTTGGAGCTGGAAGACCAATTGGAAAAATATAGTGATGAGCAGATTTATAAGCGGTTGACTGAATTGTCGGTGCAGATTGAGAGTTTGGATACAGGTTCTCACCGCACGCTGCACTCGACCCGTGAATATATCTCGTTGGTGAAGAATTTATTAGGGCTGATTCGAGAAGAACGATTGCCAAAGGTGGACTCTTTTCAGAACTTTGTGATGACAACGATTGAGCCTGTGGAACGCTCAAATCAGTTGCTCACGAGTTTGATTGGCTCTTTAAATAAAAAAGTATTTCAGCAAAATGACTTGGTGCGTTCTAGAATTGATATTCGTCTAGAGCAGCAAAATCAGGAAATTTTTGATGAACTCCGTTTGCAGGCAAAAAAACAGATTCAGTTACAAGAGACAGTGGAAGGCTTCTCGGTGGCAGCAATCTCCTATTATAGTGTGAGTTTGATTGGCTATGGGTTGAAGTCTCTGCCGCATGCGTGGCTGATGGGGCTGTCTGTTGATGTCTGGAAGGGAATATTGGTACCAGTGGTGGTCATTGCTACCTACTGGAGTATGCAAAAAATTAAACGAAAATTTGGGTTGTAAATTTAAGGGAGAATAAAAATGTCAGTTGAACAACAACTTCAAGAACGAAGTGGAAACAAATGTGAATTGTGTGGCGCAGAAGAGAACTTAAGCGTTTATGCCGTCAGCCCTTCAGATGGCAGTGCGGAACAGTCTATTTTGGTGTGTGACACCTGTCGTGATCAGATTGAAAATCCCGAAAAAATGGATGCCAACCACTGGCGTTGTTTAAATGATTCGATGTGGAGCCAAGAGCCTGCGGTACAGGTCATGGCGTATCGTTTACTGCATCGCATTGCCAGTGAAGGGTGGCCGCAGGATCTGTTGGATATGATGTATCTGGAAGAGGATGTGAAAAGCTGGGCAGAAGCAGGTATGGAGAG
>JALUXI010000011.1 GCA_027019045.1 Piscirickettsiaceae bacterium
CGTGATCGCCTTCACCTACCAGCCGCCCAAAACCTTTCTCAAAACCCTGCAAAAAGTCGCCACCTACTGGCAACAGCACCCGCAAAAGATGATCCAATTGGCACAAGCCTTTATCCCTCCGCCTCAACCGCTCATCAATCAGCCACTCACACTAACCACTTCGACCTTCCAGCAAGCGCTATTGAAACAACTGGAACTCGCCAAAGATGATCTCAGTGGCGGCATCGGTAGTAGCAAATTCCCCAATGAACCGCTGCTCACTGTCCTCTTGCAGCAGCCAACACTGCCTGAAGAAGTGGAAGATTGGCTACAACTCACCTTAAAGCAGATGCGAACCCAGCACCTACAAGACCACATCAATGGCGGCTTTTTCCGCTACACCATCGATCCCAACTGGCAAACCCCGCATTTTGAAAAGATGCTCTATAACCAAGCCCAGCTCATCAGCGTCTATCTGCTTAACTACCAACGCCACCATCAGCTAATAGACTTGCAAACGGCGCTTAACACCTACCGCTACACCCTCGAACACCTCTGGAACCCCAAAGCGCAGCTTTTCCAAAGCAGTGAAAGTGCAATTGATCTGCAAGGTAAAGAGGGCGGGCAGTATCTTTTCACAAAAGCTGAACTCAAAAAACGCCTCCCCCCCAAACGCTACGCCAAGGTCATCAAAGCGTGGCACCTCAACCAACCCTCCCCATTTGAAGCAGGCTGGTTGCCTACACCTGAAGGGCTGTCCATTCAAGATTGGCAAGCCATTCAAGCCGCCCTCAAAACGCCTGCAGCTAAAATCCCCCATGACAGCAAAAGTATCCTCGGCTGGAATGCTCTGATGCTTGAAGCCCTCTATTACCTCAATGCCACCTTACAAACCACGCCCAAAATTAACCCTTTGCTCAAAACCCAAGTGGCACAGCAGACGCAAACGCTACAAAACCGACTACTGAAACTGATCCAACAACCCCATCCCCCAAGAGCCATCAGCCAAGATAACCAACCGATGGGAGAAGCCACACTGCAGGACTACGCCATGCTAGCCAAAGCCCTCTATACCCTCCACAACCTGCCCATCCAAATCCCGCTGGCTCCACTTGAAGAGAACCTTGCCCCCACCCCTGAAGAGTGGCTCGGCTTTTTACAAAACCGTGCTGAAAAACAGTTTCTCACGCCCACAGGCTGGCGACTTTCACAAGCCCCGCTATTGCCTGGTCAGCACGGCAAATGGGTGATACCTGATGATGCACTACCCTCTGCCACCACGCCTTTTCAATGTCCCCACCCTGAACAGTTGGCACAGGTTCAAAATGACCTGCTTGACATGCCCATTCAAACTCCTTCCGTTCTCACTGTCCTACACTGCTTAAAACGCTAATGCCTTTTCTCATTATTGCGCTGGGGCTTTTTGCCCTCATCACCCAACTGCCCAACCTCTGGACACGGCACATCCTCAAAAAATACAGCACTCCTGACCCTACCATTCCAGGTGGCGGTGGAGAATTTGCTGCGCATTTGATTAAAAAATATCAGCTCCCCGTCTCGCTGGAAGAGACACAAGCAGGCGATCACTATGACCCAATTCAAAAGGTGGTGAGAATTTCCAGCCAGAACTTTCATACCAATTCCCTCACCGCCATTGCCACCGTTGCCCATGAAATCGGTCACGCCCTGCAAGACCATTCAGGCTATGAACCCTTGATACAACGCACTGAGCTGATTCAACGCAGCCAGTGGCTGCAAAAATTCAGTGCCATGGCGCTGACCGCCACGCCCATTTTAATTCCGCTGATGCACACCCCCATTGTCGGCCTCATCACCTTTGGAGCAGGCTTTATTGCGATGGGCATTCCTGTCATCATTCACCTCTCCACCCTACCCATGGAATTCGATGCCAGCTTTAACCGAGCCTTACCGCTGCTTAAAGAGGGCGAATACCTCAATGATTCACAACTTAAAATCGCCCGCAAAATCCTCCTCGCCTGCGCCTTAAGGAAGTGCTGACTAAATCCCTTGGCTTCTGGGCAAGCCAAATGTTCAGCATCAAGGCATCTTTTCGCAGGCGTAGTCGATACGGCAAGAAAAGATAACGCAGAGGCTGGACATTTGGCTTAGCCCCCTTCGGGCGGGGCTTTAAGGGGGCAGCTTCGTTGTTGGGCTTTTTGACAAGGGCTAGCCATTGCCTGCAAAGCCCGCCTAGAATCTGCCCCCTTAAAGTCCCGCAGAAGCTCAAGAGATTTAGTCAGCACTTCCTTAACCTATGTCGCCGCCAGCCTCGCCAGCCTCTTTAACCTTTGGCGATGGTTTAAAGGGGTTCGGAAATAATTAGGTCTGAGTTACAATGCATGTGAAAAACTCAATTCACCCCATTTTAGAATGGTGTGCGTAAAGTACTTATATAGAGAGAACTTTGCACGAGATGGTTACACGGATAAAAAAGGCTAAAATTCCCCGATGCTTCGTTGAAAAACTTGGCAATAGCTAGCTATTCCCTGCGTTTTCCGCCTAGATTCAAGAAATTTTATCTCTTTTTTCTCTCGCGTCCCACTCATGCAAAGCTCTCAAAGAGGTAAAAGAAATGAAACAGTTAGAAGTAATTTATCATTCTGGTTATGGTCATACAGCCGTACTCGCAGAAGCGGTACACCGTGGTGCATCACAGGTCTCAGGAGTGGAGGTCAATCTCCAATCCATTGAAAAGATTGATTGGGATCGGCTAGATAATGCTGATGCCATTATTTTGGGTTCCCCTACCTACATGGGAAGTGTTTCAGCGCCATTCAAAGCATTTATGGATGAAACCTCATCTCGATGGTATGAACGAGCATGGCGTAATAAGCTAGCGGCTGGGTTTACCAATTCAGCCAGTTGGTCAGGAGATAAGCTCAATACCTTGATTCAGATGAGCATCTTTGCGGCACAGCATGGTATGGTATGGATTGGGCTGGATCAATTACCTGGCTATAACAGTACCCATGGCTCACCTGAGGATCTCAATCGCATCGGGAGCTATCTAGGTGCGATGGCACAGTCAGATGCCGACAGACCCCCTGAAGAAGTTCCCCCCAAAGCGGATCAAGAAACTGCTTCACTACTGGGTAACGAGTCGCCAATGCAGCGCTAGCATGGGCAGGAAATAAGTTTTAATGACTGCTTTACACAGGTCGTCCACAAGAAAAAAAGAGATAAAAGCACTCTTAACCCCAATCCGTAAATAGAAATAGGTTAATTTAGATTTAAAAACAACACTGAATGAATACACAAAGTTTATTATGGCTAGTGGCTCTAGTAACCATGCTGGGACCATTTTCGATTGATACCTACTTGCCTGCTTTTCCAGATATTGAATCCGTCCTCAATGTTGACCGAGAGGCCATAAGCCATACCTTAGGATTATACCTACTCGCTTTTGGATTCGGTGCATTGCTGTGGGGTCCCTTATCAGACCGATGGGGACGCCGCCCCATAATTTTACTTGGATTGAGCATCTATATAATGGCTTCATTACTCGCTGCAAAAGCACAGGATATCCATCTCTTATGGGGGGCAAGATGGTTCCAAGGTTTAGGCGCCAGTGCCTGTTTCGTTGCTGCTAGAGCCATGGTTAGAGATGTGTTACCGCCAGAACAAGCACACCGTTTAATGGCACGCGTCATGCTATTATTCGCCTCTGCACCCGCAATCGCGCCTATCATAGGCGGTTGGCTAGATACTTGGTGGGGTTGGCGAAGTGTATTTTTCTTTCTCGCCTTGTATGGGACATTTGTATGGGTGTTACAGCTCTTTACCTCAGAAACGCTCACGCCCGAGCGTCGTCATGATGCCCCATGGAGAAAAGTCTTCTTCAGTTATGGTCAAGCACTCCGAGTAGGGGCTTTTCTGCAATATGTGCTACTTGCTGCCCTAAGCTTTGAAGGCTTATTTCTCTTTATTGCAGGGGCTCCCAATCTGCTAAGTGATCAACTTCATCTAACACCTACCGAGTATATTTGGCAATTTGGTCCCACCGTTTTAGGTTTAATGGCAGGCGCACAGCTTTCCAGCTAT
This sequence comes from Piscirickettsiaceae bacterium, assembly GCA_027019045.1. Lineage (GTDB taxonomy): Bacteria > Pseudomonadota > Gammaproteobacteria > Thiomicrospirales > Thiomicrospiraceae > JALUXI01. Next base: position 4,042 of record JALUXI010000011.1, read on the forward strand.
CTGGCAGGTCACCTAACGCGTAGCAGTACGGTTGGCATAGGTCTAATATTGATGACTATCAGTGTACTGCTGGGGGGCTTTCTGTATCAACTCTCTGGTCTAACACTCTGGGTAATAGTGACACCTCTAATCATCTATGCTGCAGGTCTAGCAGTGATGATGCCCGCAGTCAGCATATTGGTATTGGATAGTTTACCGCATCAAAGAGGATTAGCCTCCTCCTTGCAAAGTTTTGTGCAGATGAGCGGTAATGCCATGGTCGCTAGCCTTCTCGTCCCTATGCTCCACGGGCATTCTCTTTCTTCTTATTTGATGTGGCAGGGACTATTCGCTGTGACGGCATTCCTACTTTGGTGGCATTCGCATCATCAATCTTATTGAGCCTATCGCCCACTGTCATTAACCTACCGTCGTGCCACCACCCCACAGGCGACCCATTCCACTTTTGCCTGCTTTTTAAGCATTTTTGCCAGCTGATGCAAAGTGCTGCCTGTGGTCATCACATCATCCACCAGCAATACACGCGTCGTCCCTTGCAATGCCTGAGCGTCCGCCTTAAAAGCGCCTTTTAGATTCTTTGCCCTCGCTTTCGCATCCAGTTGGGCTTGAGGCGGGGTATTTTTCACGCGCTCTACGGCAAAAGGCAATAATGGCTTTTCCATTGCCTTGGCTAAAGCCTTAGCCAATTCTAACGATTGATTAAACCCTCTTTCAGCCAGTCGCTTGGGATGTAAAGGCACAGGCACCACGGCATCTATCTCTAAACCTTCAAGCTCCTCATGTCGCAATGCCCAAAATAGCTCAAACAACAAGCGACTTGCTGCCAAGTGACCGCCAAACTTCAGTTGCAAAATCAACTCCTGCATCACCCCTTCATACGCAAAACCTGCTATAGTCTGGTCAAATGCATATTTGCCCTGCAAACACTGCCCGCATCGCTCCGTACCCGCCGTCGGTAGAGTCACGCCACAGCCAGCACAGACCTGTTTCAACGGTTTTAACTGCAAGAGATGCTCTTCTGCCAAATCAAATTTCAACGCAGGCTGCCCCGTCAATACACAGGTAGGCGGAAAGAGCCATTTTTCGAGTGCTTGCCATGGCATGGTGAGTGACATTAAGAATAGTGCCGCTTATTCGCCGTCACCTTCTGCAGATAACGCCGTGCTTCGGCATAGGCGAGATGACGGGTGAGGTGTTGATAGACTTGGCTCGGGGTCATCCGATTGATGCGAACAATGGCACTGTCTCGTCGTTTATCAAACGCTTTCAAGACATTGCCCGATCCTGTGTTATAGGCGGCAATTACGCAATATTCACGGGACTGGGGATTTTTGATTTTGTTCAGATAGCGATAAAACAGAATGTGTAGATAGGCCGAACCGTATTGAATATTTTGCTTCGGCTGAAAGAGGGTATTTTTGGAAGGGATGCCATCTTTGTTGTAGAGCAGACGGTGTGCATCTCGCCCTGCAGAACGAGGCACCACCTGCATCAAGCCAAAAGCAGGAATCGGGCTCATTGCATAGGGATTAAAACTACTCTCCGTCTCAATAATCGCATATACCAAAGCTGACTCAAGCTTAAATCGTTTCGCATTCAGATGCACACTGTTGGCATAGCGGTGCTGTTGATCCTGTTTATAGTTCTGAGCCAGTTTAAAGGTAACAAAATGCCGCACCTTGCCGTGATAGCTGTCTTGATGCGCCTGTCGTTTTAATAAATAATCCGCATAACGGTTGGCTCGCCACGCATACCGAATCGGCTTTTTATCTTGATCCAGCACCAAACCATACAAAAATGGCTCGCCCTTAGGGTCAATCGGTTTATCCGATAACAGATCCACCTTAGACGGATTTTCAGGAGTTAAGAGCGTCGCCACAATCGCCTGCTTCAGCACCTTTCTTGGCTGCTGTGTCGCCAGTGTCTCCACCCGCACCGTTCCCGCATCGAAATTGATCAGGGCACGGGTATTATAGTTATCATAATACTTCACGAACTCTTTCGGCGACGCAACCTTTTTATCACCCCACTGCCGTGCTAATCGCTTGACCAACTGCTTCAACTGACTGCGAAGCAACCGATCCACCTGAGGAATCCCTGTGTGCGGCACCTGTGCCAACACCGCTGAAGGCACATCGCCTCGATACAACTTTTCTGCCGAACTGAACGATCGGCGCACTTGGGTAAAAGTACAGCCTGACAAACCACTCAAAAAGGGCAGCACAAGGGTCGATAAAAACAATCGTCTTTTCATCGATTACCTCAATAATTCACCCAACTTCTGCAAAATCAACTGCTGGTTTTCAGGACTTTTCAAGACCTCTTCTACCGACACCTGCCACTGTGGTCGTTTTAACGAACCTGCAATGGTAAACGGCACCACCGCTTGCGGCTGTTTGAGCCGTGCCTTCAAGTGGAGATTCAGTGCCTGCGTCACCCAGTTATACTGCCCATAGCCATTGGCTTGTAGAACTGGCGCTTTCAATGACAGGGTTTTCATCTTATACACCCCTTCTCGAATTTTGCCCGCCACTAACAGCTTGTCAAAAGCAGTATGATATTGTGTACCGAGCTTCGGTGGTTTGCCCTGCAATAACGGCGACAAATCCCCACCTGCCATCGACCCTTTTGCAACACTCATCCGCAAGGTACCATTGAGATGTCCTAACCAAGCATCCCAGTTACTGCCTTGAGTGTGGAGATCAAAAAAGCTGCTCGCCTCTCCTCGCAAGGTATCTCGTTTTTCCAGTGCCTGAAACAGTGGCTGCAGTGCCACCTGCTTCATCTTGCCTTTCAGACGATAAGCAGGCGTTTCCCCTGCCACACTTAACTGCATCTTGGATAACCACTGCCCGCCATAAAGCTGAAAATCAAAAGGCGCAAAATCCAATACCCCTTGTCGAGCCGTCACCTGCGTATTCAACTGTTGAAAATGTACACCATTTAACAACAAATCCCCCACCTGCAACTGCCCATCCGCCTGTAACGCTCGCAAGGTTGAAACAGGGATGGCAAAGGGTAAATAGACCGTTTCAGGCACATTTTGACCAGCAGGACTGGGAATTTTGGCATTTTTTTCAGATTTTGCCGATGCTTTCGATTTTTTCGGTTCTATTTGTGGCAAAGAATTCACCTTGGCTTGATAGCGATCTAAATTCAATGTTTTCGCTTTTAAATCAAAATTCAATGTCACCTGATTGCCCAAGGAGCGTTTTGACACTTCGCCTTCAATCGGATCCCCATCCCACTGCATGTCCAATTTCGACAACTGCCAAGCCTGCGGCGACCACTGCCAATCAAAATGCCCTGTCAGGGCGGTCAACGCCTTGGGATCCGTAAATTCAGGCATCTTCAGATGAATATGTCTTGCCCACGCCTGCAGATCCACCGCCTCCATTGCCAAGTGACCTTTCCAAGCGGTCTGTTCCAAATCGCTATCTGCATCCAGCTGCACAGACGACCCCAACCCTTTCAACTGCAACCCTTTCAAAACCAGATGGTTGGCGGCATAGCCCACTTCTGCCCCTGCCAACTGCATCTGCAAAGGCGGTACCTTCAACACTTTTGGCAACGCCACAGTAGCCGTTCCCATTAACTGCGTCAAGGCGCCCGTCAAGTCACCCGCTTGCCAAGCAAACTGTCCCATGCCATTGAGTGCTAACTGCCCTTGCAAATAATCCTGTTCATCAGGCAAGTAACGACGGAAACCGCCTTGTAAATTGAGCGGGAACGCTCGGTTGGGGTGCATATCAAATGCCATCAACTGCAGATCATGCCCCTGCCACCATACCTGCCGATGGGTATCTCGAATCGTCAATAACCCCTTATCAACAAACACACTCTTTAATGCCCACTGTACAAGGCTGGATGCGGGCTTAGATTGTTCTAATGCCACTTTCGCCAAATGCCACTGCGGTGCCATACCTTGGGGCTGTACAATCTCTCCCAAAGCAGAAAATTTGGGTGTCGCTGCTGCCCATTGCTGAGTAGCGGAGACCGTGATATCTCCTTCGGGCTGAATCCACTGCAAGGCGGTGATTTTTAATTTGCGTTCCACAAACAATGACCACAGCGAGAGCTGCACCGCCAGTTTTTTAATTGAAAATGCCGCCTTAGTCACCTCGGATGGCAAGCGATCTGTTTGAACCCGCCCTTCAAGTTGATTGATTTCTAGGGTAAACGGAAAAGGCTTGACACTTAAATGCAAAGGGGACACTTTTATAGCGACCCCTTTATTTGCCATCACTTGCACCAATTGCGGCTTAAAACGGTCAAAATCCATCCATTTCATCGCTGCCCAATAGCCAATCATGACAAAAACGAAGAAGAGGCTCACCCCCACTAAGAACCGTTTTAACCATTTAAAAATCTTCATCCCGCCCCTCCTCATCATCGTTCATCAAAGGGGTCATTAACCGTGCTTCCATCTCTTCGGGACTCAATGCCTGACCAAAATAGGCTCCTTGCTGAATTCGACACTGCAAATCATACAATACAGAACTAATAGCCTGTGTCTCCACGCCATCCGCAACGACTGCTTTTTTCAGCGCTATTCCTAACTTAATCACCCCTTGAACCAGCTGAAAATCTCGTTCCTCTTGCAACATATTCGATACCAGTGAAGCACTGAGTTTTACATTATCAATTTCAGGCATTCGTAACAGAGACAAGGGAAAAGCCCCCGCCCCCACATTATCCAGCGTCAGCCCCACCCCCAAGTTCGATAAGGTTTGAATCTGTGCCAAATGATTCACCCTGTCTTGGGTAAAATTAGCCTCATCCAACTCTAAAATGAGCCAATCTGCACACAAATCTCGCTGGGCTAATTCTTGATCCAACCATTGAGGAAAGTCCGTCTGCTGTAATAGCTCCACCCCCACATTCACTGCCAGCTTCCGTCCCACGCCCAGCTCCACTAGATGCTGCAGAAAATCCAATCCATTCTGTAATAACCGTTCACCCAAAGCTTGATTTAAATGACGATTATCCACAAACCTTAACGCATCACACAAAGGTTGCGCCTGATAACCAAATAGCGGTGACAGCTGCCATTTCACCTCAATACCATCCATCTCCTGCTGGTCAGTTGATACCTCTGCAGCATGTCGTAAATAATAGACAGGGTCGCACACCATTTGAAACAGCCCCTCCTCCAAAGCGTGCCACAACTGCTTCTCCAACGCCAGTCGTTGATGAGCCTCTGCTTCTAATTCTGCATTATAGAACCGCACCACGCCTCGACCTGCCTGCTTAGCCTGATACATTGCTTGGTCAGCCTGATCCAACAACTGATCTACACTGAATCGATCTTTAGGTGAATAAACCGCCACACCAATGGAAGCCCCTATCTCTGCCACCCCTTCCTCAAGACAAAAAGGTTCCTGTAACCGCTCAATTATCCCCTTCGCCAAGCGTCCCAAATGACTCAACTTAGACTGATTAGGCAAAACGATCACAAATTCATCCCCGCCCACCCGCATCACCAAATCATTCGCTCGCACCTGCTGTTGCATCCGCTCTGCCACCTTGCGCAACAAAGCATCGCCCGCCTGATGCCCTAAGGTATCATTCACATATTTAAAACGATCTAGATCAATAAACATCACCGCCAGCGGCTTACCAGACCGTTGACCTTCCGTCATCAACTTCTGCAAGCTTTCCATCAACTGCGCACGATTCGGTAGTCCCGTCACAGGATCATAAAATGCCATAGAAACCAATGTATCTAACTTCTGCTCAAGCTGCTTGGCCAAAGGTGAATCCTGCTCACACTGAACCAAGTCTTGCCGAATCTCCAGCAACAATTCCATTGTCTTCTGCATCATAAGAAAACCGCCACGACATCATTTAAAAAGTTTCGCCCTTGGGGGGTCAAGCCAAACTGAGTATCTGTTTCCACCATCAGACCTTGTGCCACCAAGCCTTGCACCTGCTCAGCCACCGCAGACCAAGACAACCCAGTTCTCTGTTCAAATAACACCTTATCAACCGAACAGTGTAAACGCAAGGCATTGAGCATAAATTCAAATACCAAATCCTCGGCACAGACCTCCATCACTCGCCCTGCTGATTTCTGTTCAGCAGGACTCGTCTGTGCCAAAGCGTGCATCATCTGCACAAATCCCCCAGGAGAGGCGGGCATCTGCGTACGCACGACCCGCTCTTCCCCTGGCAAAGTCAATTTACCATGCGCGCCCGCCCCCAAGCCAATATAGTCCCCAAACTGCCAATAGTTCAGATTATGCTGACACTCATGCCCCGCTTTTGCATAGGCGGAGACTTCATACTGCTGATAACCCGCTTGAGCTAATTTCTCCTGACACGCCGCCTGCATTGCCCAAGCCTCCTCCATCTCAGGTAGGGGCGGTGGTTGGCGGTAAAAGGGGGTATTGGGTTCCAGAGTGAGTTGATAGTGGGAAAGGTGCGGTGGTGCCAGCTCAATCGCCTGCTCAATATCCGCCACCGCCTGTGCCAACGATTGATTGGGCAGGGCAAACATCAAATCCAAATTAAAGTTGTCAAATCCTGCCGCCTTGGCTGCGGCGACTGCCTGCTTAGCTTCCGCTGCTGAATGAATCCGCCCTAACGCCTGCAACTTCTCATCTTTAAAACTCTGAATCCCCATCGACAGCCGATTCACCCCCGCCTGCCGAAAGCCTGCAAATTTCTCAAAATCCACCGTCCCAGGGTTAGCCTCAAGCGTGATTTCAATCTCTAAACTAAAGCCTAGTAGCATCTGGACTTGGGTTAAAAAGCGTTGCAGCCCCGCCTCACTGATTAAACTTGGCGTACCGCCCCCAAAAAAGATTGCTTGAATCGGCCGTCCCCAAACCAGTGGCAAGGTGCGTTCTAACTGAATCAGCAACGCATCAATATAAGCGGTTTCGTCCACTTCCGTTTTCAGCGTATGGGAATTAAAGTCACAATAGGGACATTTTTGAATACACCAAGGATAGTGTACATAGAGGGTTAAAGGCAGCGGTGCGGTAAACGGCACAACCGTCCCCTTAACAGGAATCAGAAAGTTGCTGAAGTTGTGCCACCAGCTGTTTGACCGCCCGACCACGATGGCTCAACTGCTGTTTTTTCTCAGGTGATAGCTGGGCGGTCGTCAGCCCCAAAGAGGGAAGTTCAAATACAGGATCATAACCAAAGCCGCCTTCTCCTCGAATCTCTGTGGCAATCCGACCTGACCAACGACCCAAGCCAATCACAGGTGTGGGGTCATCAGTAAACCGTACAAACACCATTGCACAATAAAAATTGGCTTGGCGTTCATCTTCTGGCACGCCTTCCAAAGCTCGCAATAACTTCTGCACATTCGCTTCATCAGTGGCGTTTTCACCCGCATAACGAGAAGAGTAGATCCCTGGCGCACCTCGTAAAGCCGCCACTTCCAAACCAGAGTCATCCGCAATGGCTGGCAAGCCTGTTTTTTCACTGGCAAAACGGGCTTTGAGAATGGCATTTTCAATAAAGGTTAAGCCCGTCTCATCCGCTTCATCACTGAAAAAATCCGTCTGCGGCCGCACCTGCCAACCCAAAGGCTGAAGCAAAGGCACCAACTCCTTCACCTTTCCCGCATTGCCTGTCGCTAAAACCAGAGATTGCATCATTACAGCCCTTCCAGCTCTCGCCAAACTTCCAAAGCTCGCTGCTGAGCTTGCACCAGCTCACCTATTCCCTTCTCGCCTAAAGCCAACATCGCCTCCATCTCCTCACGAGAAAAGGGAGCAGCTTCCGCCGTGCCTTGCACTTCAATAAAGCGATTGTCAGCGGTCATCACCAAGTTCATATCGGTTTCGGCATTGGAGTCTTCGGCATAATCCAAATCCAACACAGGCATGCCTTCAAACACCCCAACCGACACCGAACCGACAGGATAAAGAATCGGATTTTCTGCCAACTCACCCGCCACCAGCAATCGCTCAATTGCCATCGCCATCGCCACAAAACCGCCTGTAATCGACGCTGTGCGGGTGCCGCCATCGGCTTGAATCACATCACAATCCACAACAATCGTTTTTTCAGGCAACTTAGTTAAGTCCACCGATGCCCGCAAGGAACGACCAATCAAGCGTTGAATCTCCATGGTTCGTCCACCCTGCTTGCCCGCACTCGCCTCACGACGCATCCGCGAACCCGTTGAGCGGGGCAACATGCCATATTCAGCCGTCACCCATCCCTGTTCCTGTCCTCTTAAAAAACCAGGCACCTTATTTTCCACCGTCGCATTACAGATCACCTTGGTCTCGCCAAAAGCGACCAATACGGAGCCTTCCGCATGTTTGGTAAAGTTCGGCACAAAGCTCACTGCCCGCATCTCATCTGCGGCTCTTCCACTCGGTCTCATCATCTCTCTCACTATCACTATCACTATTCACTTGATACGGTAACTGCTCAGCTCACTTTATAAAATCCATCTGTTGTACTTCTTTCATCGCTTGCAATAATGATTTAGACACATCTTCTGGTTGAATCTTAGGCGGCAGTTGCTGGGGAACAACATCTTTTTCCAAGGATAAAACTAATCCCAACACTTGCCCAAGAATGCCTTCTCGATACAGCAATGCTGACTTCACCTCTTGACTCAAGTTCATTTTTTCCAGTAGCTGCTCCATTGGAAAATCCATCATAGCATCCAGTGCAGAAAATAACCCAACGGTATAAAAAATTTCTTTAGCAGGCTGCCCCAGCTTTGATCCTAAAATTTCACAAAACTTTGCTCTAATCAACGCCGTCTTAAATAGCTCTGGGGGTTTATCTTCTAGGGCAGTCAGTGCCAACATACTGCCCCAACTCTGTAGTCGCGCTAAACCAAAACGCATCACCGCATCATAAACAGATCCCACCTCGACCCCTTGAGGCATCAAGGGAGAGATAAATTTCATCAATTTTTCACTCAATGCCACATCCTTTGCGATAATTTGACTCAATTCAATCAAGCTCGCATTAGGATCATAAAGTTTATTTAACAACTCCAGCACACTCAAACGAGATGGTGGCAAGGCTCGACCTTCCACAATCTTAGGCTTAGCAAAAAAGTAGCCTTGAAAAAGGTCATACCCTAGTTTCTTGCAAAACAGGTATTGCTGTTCCGTTTCAACCTTCTCTGCTAACAGTTTTATGCCTCTGTCTTTTAGACGCTGCGTATGCTCCAGCATTTTTTGCGGACCTGCATCCATAATGTCCACTTTAATGATATCCGCCACCTCTTCTAAAGGCTGGGTAGCAGGATCAAAGATATAATCATCTAATGCAATCGTAAAACCATTGGCGCGTAACTCTTTTAAGTGACGCACCAAAGCAGGCGTCACCTTCACATCCTCCAACACCTCTACCACAATGCGTCTTTTAGGCAGAATCGGACGAACCTGACGATTTAAAAGCCCCTCGGTAAAGTTAATAAAGGCTTTCGCCTCGCCCACCAAATTATCTAAACCAAACTCACCAATGGAGTTTAGAATCACCTGAACACTCGCCGCATCTCCATCCATCACATTTGCCAGATTCTGACCAGAACCATTACGAAATAGCAATTCATATGCGTAAACCCGCATTTCCCGATTAAAAATCGGTTGACGAGCAATAAAAATATCCTGACTGGCCATCACACCTTCCTATTATTCAGGGGCATTAAACTCTTTAGGCATCTCAACCTCTTCCCCACCAAACAGAAACTTCTGCATCTCTTCTTTTAAGAAAGCTTGCGCCTTGGGGTCTAGGCTGGATAGACGATATTCATTGATTAAAATCGTCTGCTGATTCAACCACTGCTTCCACGCCTCTTTTGAGACATTTTCAAAAATTTTCTGTCCTAAAGACCCTGGAAAAGGGGGGAAATCTAACCCTTCTAACTCTTCGCCCATTTTGACGCACTGTACTTTTCTACTCATCTTGTAAACTCTCCACAATTTGCTTAATCGGTGCAGGTAAGCCTAATGCCAATGCCTGCTCCAAACTCACCCAGCACCCTTTGTCTGACCCCATCGTCTGCTGATCCACTTGCCATTTTATCGGCTGCAACCAGAGGTGATAATGAGTAAAGGTATGACGAAAAGCGGGCAATCGCTGCCCTTTTTCAACCGACAGACACGCTTTATTCATCTTTAGCAATTCTAACAAACTTTGCACACCCTCATCACCCAATTTCCCCTGTTTAAAAAACGGTTTACCCGTTTGCAATGCCGATTGAGGCAAAGACCACATCCCGCCCCAAATCCCTGTTTGCGGCCGTTGCTGCAAAAAAATCTCACCCCGTTCATTTTCCAACACCGCAAACACCGACCAGCGTTCTGGCTGAACCTTTTTCGGCTTGGACTTCGGATAGTCTGACACTGCCTTCTGCTGATAGGCGACACAGTGACTTTGCCAAGGACACTGCTCACAATTTGGGCGGCTCCGTCGACACACCGTCGCCCCCAAATCCATAATCGCCTGCGTATAATCATCAAACCGCTTGTCAGGCGTGAGTGCCTCCGCCCACTGCCAAAGTGTCTCTTCTGTCCGTTTTTCGCCCGTCCAAGTCGGCACCGCCTCCAGCCGAGCCAACACCCGCTTCACATTACCATCCAAAATAGGAAATCGCTGTTTTAACGCAATACTTAAAATCGCTCCAGCCGTTGAGCGACCAATGCCAGGCAAGGCGACAATGTCATCAAAAGTGGTCGGAAACTCCCCACCATGCTCTGTCATGATGATCTGTGCTGCCTGATGCAAATTCCGCCCTCTCGCATAATACCCCAGTCCCGCCCAATGGCTTAACACCGCCTCTTGAGAAGCTTCCGCCAAAGCGGCCACCATCGGAAATCGTTGCATAAACCGCTCAAAATAGGGAATCACTGTCTGCACCTGCGTCTGCTGCAACATAATCTCCGACACCCACACCCGATAAGGCGTTTTCTCCTGCTGCCAAGGCAGGTCATGTCGCCCGTATTGATCAAACCAGTCCAATAATGTTTGTGCCAGCTCTGCTGTATGTGCCGCATTGTTAAATTGCATTCTCAGCCTATTCCTTGAATCGGGTATAATGAAAGGCTACTATTCTAATCTAACTGGTCTAAAAAGAGCTTCTGATGATTACCGTTACCGTAAATGGTCAACCCCACACACTTGAAGAACCCGCCACCGCCGCCACCCTAATTGAGCAAATGGAACTCACAGGCAAACGCTTGGCGATGGAACTCAACGAAGAGATCATTCCTCGCAGTGAATACGCCACCACCGAACTCAAAGACGGCGATCAAATCGAGATTATTCATGCTGTCGGCGGCGGCTAGCCCCCCTCTTTAACGCTACCCAAATTTCAATAAACAACTTTCTAGGAAATAAAAAATGAAATCAAACCAAGACGCTTTTACCATTGCAGGCAAAACTTACCAATCTCGCCTACTTGTCGGCACGGGTAAATACAAAGATATGACCGAAACCCAACAAGCGATTGAAGCCAGTGGTGCCGAAATTGTCACCGTCGCCATTCGTCGTACCAATATTGGTCAAAACCCAGATGAACCTAATCTACTGGATGTCGTGCCACCCGAGAAATACACCATTCTCCCCAATACAGCGGGCTGCTATGACGCTAAAAGTGCCGTTCGTACCTGCAAACTCGCCCGAGAGCTATTAGATGGTCATAAACTGGTCAAACTCGAAGTGCTGGGTGACCAAAAAACGCTTTTTCCCAATGTAGTGGAAACCCTTAAAGCGGCTGAAGAGCTGGTCAAAGATGGCTTTGATGTCATGGTCTACACCTCGGACGACCCTCTGATTGCCAAAGAACTTGAGCAGATTGGCTGCTGTGCCGTTATGCCGCTCGCCGCTCCGATTGGTTCAGGACTGGGCATTCGCAACCCCTACAATATTCGCATGATTATCGAAAACGCCGAAGTGCCGATTCTGGTCGATGCAGGAGTGGGCACCGCCTCCGATGCCGCAGTCGCAATGGAACTCGGCGTGGATGGCATCTTAATGAACACCGCCATTGCCGCAGCCCAAAATCCAGTGCTGATGGCCTCAGCGATGAAAAAAGCGGTCGAAGCAGGTCGTGAAGCCTATCTGGCTGGAAGAATGCCCCGCAAGCTTTATGCTTCAGCCTCCTCACCCATTGATGGAACTTTTTTCTAATCATGACAGAACAGCAAAACCCGCTCTCACAACCTGTCACCGCCGAAGGTGAACAACGCCGCATTAAAAGCTTTGTGCTGCGCCAAGGTCGCCTCACCAAGGGACAACAGCAGGCCATTGAAACCCAGTGGCCAAAATATGGCGTACCTTTTCAACCCGAGCCGCTCAACTTCACCGAGCTATTCGGTCGCCAAGCCCCCACCTTTTTAGAGATCGGCTTTGGCATGGGCAAAAGCCTCGCACAGATGGCGCAAGATCACCCCGAAAATAACTACCTTGGTATTGAAGTCCACCGCCCAGGTGTAGGGGCTTTGCTTAAAGAGGTCGCCGAAAGGGGCTTGACCAATATTCGTGTCATGAACCATGATGCGATTGAAGTTTTGGATAAAATGATTCCCGATGCCAGCTTGGCGGGGGTTTACCTCTTCTTCCCCGACCCTTGGCACAAAAAACGCCACCACAAACGGCGTATTGTACAGCCTGAATTTGCCCAAAAAATCGCCCAAAAACTACAGCCCAACGGCATTTTCCATATGGCCACCGACTGGGAAGACTACGCCCACCACATGATGGAAGTGATGACCCAAGCCCCCCACTTCCAAAACACCCAACCCGAAGGACACTTCACCCCCAGACCCAACTACCGCCCCCTCACCAAATTCGAAGCCAGAGGACAAAAACTTGGTCACGGTGTGTGGGATTTGATTTTTACAAAAGTATCATGAGTCTTGATACAGACTAGACAGGGCTTGTACTGTTTGTTTAAATTTCTCTCTTAAAGCTGGCGGAGCCACCACCTCCACCCCCGCACCAAATCCCAATAGCCACCACCGGAGCTGTTGGGTATTATTCACCCTTGCCTCCAACTTAAACCGCCCATCTTCTAACGGTGTCATCACTTGATCCTCCGAAAGTTTACTTTCAGCAAGATGCTGTGCAATCCCTCGATTAACAATGATAACTAAATCAATCTTGTGTTCATCAACAAGATATTCAAACTCGCCCTTTTTCACATAGGACTGAAGATCAAAATCCACAGGAAGATGACTGTGAGCATCCAACATCTCAGCAGCCACCATCCGATGTAGAGCCAACTGTTTCACCTCCTTATACTCCCAAAGTGTACACACTAAATACAACACTTGATCGATAGCCACCAGCCCTAAAGGGTTGACCACATAATCCCGAGGCTCTTTATACCGAGGGTGATAATGCACTTTAATCTGCCGCTCTGACAATAGTGCAGAATAGACATCGTTTAAAATCGTTGAATCAATCGAAGGGGCTAGCAAAGGTTGGTTCCTTGAAATCAATGCCACTTTATCAGACCAACTCGCAAGCTGGTTATTGGGCAGTGCTGCTAACACTTTTTCAGCAGAATCAAAATAGCTTGAAAGGTCATTTAAGGTACAAGGCGGTAAAAAATGCGCTAAAAATAGCTTCATCATCTTGAAACTTAAGGCGACCGAAGGTGCCATCTCAGGTAGTTCTAACCTTTCTGCCTCCCTCTTCCAATACCATCCTGGAATATCCTTATTGCCATCTGATTCAATTTCAAACAGCATGGACAACTCTTTTACATCCCGCTGAAGTGAGCGTTTTGTAATATTAAACCCTTGTGCTTTCAGCTTCTCATGCAGTGTTGATAACCCCACTCGAGCAGGATATCGAGGGATTAGCCTAAGTATTTGGATTTTTCGATACCATGCAGATAAATCTTTCATACTCTCTCCAGTGCGACACATTATGTCGCAACCCATACTTGTGAACGACTTATATTGACGAATCTAATGATACACTAATACCCAAAAGGTTGAACTAAAACTTTCCCCCTCACTTTTCAAGGAGACAACATGAACACCATAGACTACCTATCTCCAGAGATCCTGAACTCTCCCCAAAATGAAAGTCTGCTTGCACTATGGGCGGCGAAAACAATCTGCTACCCAGATATTAAAAACGATATTATGTCAGACCGATGTTCATATAGTATGGTCGATGCACTCATGGCTTTAACGGGGATCGAAATAGAAGAAGAGATAGGAAGAAAAGACACAATGCAACATAAGGAAAAAGCACCGCCCGCCTTGGATAAGGCCGCTGAACTCGTAAATCAATTGACAAAAGCTTCCCCCAAACTAAATGGTCACTTATCCAAAAACTTAGCCCTCCTTCAATCCCAACTGAGATTATCAAATAGTGAAAAAGACATTCTGAGTTTGTGTATTCTCATCCGTACCAACAAAAACCTTACTAATATGATCGGTAATATCGAATTCGAGACTAAAGAAAAAATCATAGATTATTTTTCCTATATTCTTGATTTACCAAAGAATGCCATCAGGAGTGCTTTATCCAAACAAGGCATACTCGAAAAATCTGGACTCCTTACACTTCGTTTACGTGAATTCCAACTCCGCTTTAAGCACTCACTTATTTTGATTGATGGATTAGAGGACGCTATGATCTCCAAAGTTTCTGATCCATTAGAGCTGATGGCTCAATACTTTTTTAAAAGCCAAAACCCAACCTTATCTTTCCAAGATTTCCCTCATCTCACAAAAGAGATTCTCTTGACTGAAAATTATTTAAAAAGTGTTAACAGTCAAAAACACCTCAAAAAAGGGGCGAACATTCTTATCTATGGAGAACCTGGTACAGGAAAGACAGAACTCACAAGAATGCTAGCAAAATCTTTATCGGTAGATTTATATGAAATTGCCTCATCTGATGATGATGGAGAAGCGCTTGATCCCCAAAAACGAATTAACCAGTATAAGCTAGCACAATTCGCCTTAAGCCAAACGAATAGCTTTATATTATTTGATGAGGTGGAAGGTGTCTTTCCTGACAGCGGGTTCTTATCCCTATTTAATAACGGACGACATAGTTCCAATAAAGCTTGGATCAATAAATTATTAGAAGAAAACCTGATTCCTGCTTTTTGGATAACGAATAACATCTCTGAAATCGACCCTGCCTATATCAGACGATTTGATCTTGTGATTGAAGTCCATACACCTCCAAAATCGGTGCGTGCTAAAATTATAGATGAAGCACTTCACACATTACCCGTATCGACAGCGTTTAAAGAACACCTATCTCATCAAAGACACCTTGTCCCCGCTGTGGTTAAACGCGCAGCAAAAGTTGTGGAGATCAGCTACCAAACAACGGACTTACCACTTTCAAAGGCGATTGAAACAGACCTGATGTACCTCATCAATGCCACACTTGAAGCTCAAGGGAAAGAGCAGATTCAATTCACTCCAAAAAATAAATTAAACTACTCTCTGGATTTTATTCATACAGATATAGATCTGTTCAATCTTGTAGAAGGCATCAAAAAACGCAAACAAGGAAGGCTCTGTCTATATGGCTTGCCTGGGACTGGAAAAACAGCATTCGGACACCATTTGGCCAATGCATTAGACCAACCCTTAATTTTAAAGAAAGCCTCAGACCTATTGTCGCCGTATGTTGGGATGGCTGAAAAAAATATCGCCCAAGCGTTTAAAGAAGCCAAACGAGAAGGCGCTATTTTACAAATTGATGAGGCCGATACCTTTTTACAATCACGAGAAAATGCCGTCCGAAGTTGGGAAGTTTCACAAGTCAACGAACTGCTCACACAGATGGAGAGCTTTGAAGGCATCTTTATCGCCTCCACTAACCTCATGGATCATATTGATACTGCTGCCATGAGACGGTTTGACCTCAAGCTCGAATTCAAACCTATGACACCTGCTCAATCCTTTAAAATGCTAACACAATTACTGCAAGCACAAGGGATCTCACAAATATACGAACCCAAGATCTTAAAAAACCTTGAACAACTCAACCACCTCACCCCAGGAGACTTTGCAGCAGTCATAAGAAAATTTGAAATTAGCGACCAAAAACTGACACCCGACACCCTCATTCAAGCACTTGAAGAGGAATGCCAACACAAGCCCAACTATCACACATCACAAGGCATCGGATTTTTGAGTGCACTATAAGTGCTCTACAACCATTCAACCGACAAAAAGGAGAAGATTATGTCACCACGCAACCAACCCCCTCGTCCCTTTTATCTCACGCCCAGCAATACAATAAAAGGAAAGAAGATAAGTATATTTTTACATACCATAATACTTATCTCAATATTTGCCATTATCTATGGATGGATAAGCCACCAGCAGCACTGGCTAGTAAATGGCATTATAGGGATGATGATAAGTGGAGGCGCATCGTGGCTAACCCATCGCTATATCAAAGCACAAAATAGACTGATTCGTAATGAAAATCAACTATTTAAAGAACATATTAAAAAAGTCGTGACAAAAACCATAAAAGGATAAAATTGGAGTGGCTACACTATTTCGTACCTAGATGATTGATATAATTTCATCCTCTAAGGAGAAAGTGATGGCGCAACGAAAATACGACGACAAACTCAAACAAAACGTGATCAACGCAGTACTGATTGGAGACCGTTCAGCGGCACAAGTGGCTAGAGATTATCGAACTGCCAACCAGTGCCATGTATGCTTGTTATACAAAAAGGACATCCACTTTTACCCCTAACAACATGCACTCGGACAGCAAAAAGCGCCGCTCGTTCCTTGCTTTGCTTTTTGCTGACGGTGATGTGAAGCGTTATATGCAAAAGGAAAATTAACCCATGTTATATAAATTAGGCTCATCAAGTGGCAAATTTGACAGAATAGAGCCAGTCGCATTCAAAGATTTCTCAAGTTTTGGAAATCTTGAGAAAGACTTAGAAGAACTTATTGCAAAAAGCATTCTCGATGTTCTTTTTGAAGACTCGAGCTTGATGCCCATATTTCAAGAAAGGCAATACCAAGCAGAGGCAGATATTTATGCCCTAAATGAAAAAGGTGAATTGATAATATTTGAGCTGAAGAGAGGGACTGCTGGAGAAGGAGCTGTTCATCAAGCCTTGCGTTATGCGCAAGATGCTGGGCAATGGAGTTATACAAAATTACAAGAGAAATATAAAAAATACGCAAATACCGAAGTAGAATTAACACAGGCACACCAAGAAGCATTTAACCTTGAACATGCTTTAGACGCAAAAGAAATAAATAACAAACAGCATCTGCTTGTTATAGGTAGCGCAGCAGATGATAGTCTCATAAATGCGATTGATTACTGGAAGAAACAAGGAATATCGATTGAATTCTTGCCCTATAGAATTTACGAATTGGGCGAAGAAAAATATTTTGAATTTTTTGCTCCTCCATATGATAAACACAAAAATCCGAGCGATATAAAAGGAGTGCTTTTCGATACAAACAGAAGCTGG
The DNA here is from genome assembly GCA_027019045.1 of Piscirickettsiaceae bacterium. Taxonomy (GTDB): domain Bacteria; phylum Pseudomonadota; class Gammaproteobacteria; order Thiomicrospirales; family Thiomicrospiraceae; genus JALUXI01. The sequence continues at coordinate 21,476 of JALUXI010000011.1, forward strand.
GATGAAGAATCTATATGGTACATGATGGAAAACAATTGTGTAGCTGCGTTCGGTGATGCCAAACGATTTATAGAATATGTTTATCCTGGTGATATCGTGTTCTTTTCTCATAAATGGGTTGGCCTTGTTGCAGCCGCAAGGGTTAATAAAGGTGACATCAAAGCTCCAGACGATGACACTTTATACAGAGATGTTAAGTTCATTACCCCAATCCCAAAGAAAGGGGAAGCAATTAAGGCAATGCCATTTAAAAAGGTATCAGAAATCACTGGAAAAAGTTTCTTTTGGGCAAGAACTATTAAAGTGCCGTACCTTTCAAGAAATGAAGCGGAAAATCTAGCTAAAGAATTGAAGTCTTACCTTGAAAAAAGCACATAACAATGGAGTGGCTACACTAAAAACCGAAAAGATTTACCAACTGCCTAAGTTGCTCACGCACCAAGAAACGCTTTGGCAAATTCAGGAACTTATTGGGCATTACAATCATAAACGCCCGCACAGCAAAAATGATTACATCGCTCCAGCCAAGTTCGAGAAATTGCACCGAGAGCAGGCTGAGGCAAAAGCAAAGAATCTAGGTACGAAAAAGTGTTGACACTCCATTTCGTTTTAAGGTTACAGGGAGATGTAAAAGTGAGTAAAAAATAAGGGGTGCAGAGTACCCTCAGACTAGACAGCATTTTAGATATTTAGTAACCTAGGCTGACACAGAATTATGAACACCCTCTCGAGTTTGCCATAAAACTAAATCGACCATCTTTATTTCTGTAACATTTGCCGACGGGTACTTTATTTTAAATTGCTTTACAAGGTATTCACCACTTTCTGTTTCTAAAAAATCCTTAAGTTTTGATAACAATACTATATGAACTTCAACTATCTTAGACGCTCTGTTCTTCGCTTTTGAATATGGAAGCCTTAGACCAACATTCATCAGCACAAATTTATCAATTATAGGCTGCTCTGCATCAATTGACGCGACGAGTTTACTGGCAAAAGAGGCTTCATACCTTCCTGTATTTTCATGGATTTTACAAAGTATTTCGGAAAATGTGGCATGACTATTTTTATATTCCTCCAACAATTTGTAATATTGAGTTTGCCAGTCAGCATTACGGCGCACTTTGTAAAAATGATTAAATCGCCTTTGAAAGTCTCTATTCCTTGAAACATCTACATTTTTCAATTCCTTCTGCAAGTCAAGGTATTTGAGCAACCCGTCTTCTATACGAGGTAATGCGTTGTCAATTTGTTCATTTGTCAATTCAATCATACTTCCCTCTCATAAAATTTAAGTTAACTGGTCGTAAGCTGAGCGATTATTTTGGATAATACCTACACACTATAACTTATAGATAGGGATTTTAGCATCATTCATATGATTTAAATAGCAAAGCAAATAATTGTAGCCTTTTGTTGTAAACCCCCTCACGAAAACTCACCCATACCCTAGTTCAAAAATGTATAAAATACTGAACAACGCATTCACCACTCTCACCAGCTAAGGTCGCCTTCATGAGCCATCATTTTTATGTTTTCTCTAGTAACCGAACAGAAGTCCTTTTTCAACAACTCGCTACACTGATTGAGAGCGATAATGCGCCTTTCCAGCGCTTCACTTTTTTGGTGCAAGGCCGAGGGATGGAGCGGTGGTTGCAACAACGGCTCAGTGAAAAATTTGGCGTCTGGATGGGCAGTGAGTTTCCTTTTCCGCAGGCTTTTTTTGATCAAATCGCCGCACTCGTCGATACCCGCTTAACCAGTGAATATCTCCAACGGGATCGAATTCGTTGGCAAATCGAATCCCTGCTTCGCACCCCTGATTTTGCAGAAGAACCGCTGCTTAAACCGATGCTGTCTGGTGATGGGGCAGATAAACGGCGCTTTCAACTGGCAGAACAGCTTGCCAACCTATTTGACCAATACCAAATTTTCCGTCCCGACTGGTTGGATGCTTGGTCACAAGGACAAAACCCTATTGACCACCCTCATGCCGAATGGCAGATGCAGCTTTGGCAAACGCTTGACCTCCCTTCCCACCGAGGTCAACTGTGGCAAAAACTAATCGATGCTTTAAACAAAGCAGAACCCAATTCTCTTTCAGGGCTCCCCTCTCAAGTCTTCGCCTTTGGTGTCAGCTTTATGCCGCCTTTAATGCTCGCCACTCTTCAAGCACTGAGTCGCCACCTCCCAGTCCACCTTTTCACCCTCTCTCCAACAGAAGATTTCTGGGCAGACCTCCCTTCTAAAAAGATGCAGAAATCCATACTGGAACAAGAAGGAGCCCTCTCTGAACTGGAAATGACCTATCATCCCCTTCTACTCGCCATGGGACGGCAAGGCGCACACTTCCAACATCTGCTATTAGAAACAGAAATCACCCAATCTTATGAACACTACACCCACTCAAACACTCAAACGCTTTTGACACAACTTCAGCAAGATATTGCTAAAAATACCAGTCTCGGCACCCTAGACACGCCTTTACAAAACCATATCCTCTTCCACCGCTGTCACACCCCACAACGGGAAGTGGAGGTGCTACGAGACCGTATTATCGCCCTGCTCGCCGAAGATGACACCTTAGCACCCAATGATATTGTGGTGATGGCAGCTGACCTCAATAGCTATCGCCCCTTCATCGAAACCCTCTTTGCCGAGATTCCGCACACCATTGCCGACCGTAGCGTCGTG
>JALUXI010000012.1 GCA_027019045.1 Piscirickettsiaceae bacterium
GGATTGATTGAGAGAGGCCGGCCATGTGCTGGCCTTTTTTATTGGGCTGACATTATCCACGGACTTGTGCCCAAAACCATCCATAGGGGCGGTTAGATATAAGTTAAAAAATATCGTTAGCCCCTGTGGGTGGTTTTGTGTGCAAGTCGGTGGTTAATCCGTATAAAAAAAATACTACCCCTTGTAGTAGCTATGAATTAGCGGGGTGCAGTATGAACGATAGAGAAAGAGTAATTAGGAGCTTAAGGGTTTATAAGTTGGATTTTGAGGCGTTTAAGTTCTTGTGTAGAAATTATGATGAAAAGCAGGCGCAGACTTTTAGACGTTTAGTGTTATTGGGTCTGAATGAAGTGAATAAAAAGACTTTAGAGAGTGAGAGGGTTGAAGCGTTGAGGGCTTTCTCTTTGAGGTGCGAAGATGACTGATAAGAAAAAGTTTGAAATTCCTGAGGCTGTCGGATTGACTGAAAATATCAGTTTTGAGCCTACGCTCGAATGTAAAAAGTGGTCTAATGAGAGAGTGAAGAAAGCCGCATTGGTTGGGTTGCTTGTTGTTCCTGTGATGATGCTTTTGGTTGGCACTGTTTCAGCGGGTGTGATGTATAAGCAGTACAAGCATGCTTCGAGTTCACAAAAAGCAGTTTATAGAAAGCTGGTAGGTTATATTGAGAGGTCGGTTTCTGAAATATACAGCTTTCATGTTCATCAATTTGAGCTTGAGCAATCGCGTACCCGTAAGCGTTAGCCAGAACCTGATTGAGCATTGAAAACCGCTTTTTTGTAAATAGCGGTTTTTTTAATGCTCAAATGTTTCAGCTTTGCTGAAACCCCACCCCTGTTATTTATCTTTTTCTATTGATTTTTTCAAAAAACTTTACTATAGTATCGAAAAAGTATTACCCCCCGTGGTACATACATTAGGAAGGGCAACCCCCAAGGAGAAATAAAATGAAATTAATAACAGAAATTACTGTTGGTGCAGTGGTTAAAGATGAAGAGTTTAAAAACAAAGAAACAGGTGAAGTGATTAAATATTCACAGATTCACTTTTTAGATACAAAAACTCAAAAGCTGGGCGACAATTATATTGAAGTTCAATTAGTTGAGAAAATAGCTTGTTCTAGTGAAGTGGCTGAACAACTTGAGATTGGTGAAACTTACAAGTTTGAAATCACTGCAAAGGCTCAGGCTCAAAAAGGTGGTTATCCGGTCATTAAATATAGAGCAATATCAATTGTCGATTAAGAAAAACAGCGGGGGTGAAATGCCCCCTTTTTTATAGGAGAGGTTAAAAAATTATGTTTATTTTAGATTTAATAGTATTAGTGATGATAGGTTATTGCATAAGGTGGGTTTTTAAGAAAATAAAAGGATTTCTTGAAAGGCGTGAACTTAAAAAAGCGTTAAGAAGTGTTGGGCTTTCTGAGGTGAAACTTGAAGAGCAGCAAGTTCATTGGGAGTTCTTTAAAAGTGAAAAAATAAAGCTTTATCATAGAAAGGCTGACGGTAATTATGTTTTACCAACGATTTATTACCATAAAGATGGCGGGATTGTGTTGGATTTACCTACTACGGTTCATAAAGAAGATGTTGAAAAGGTTTTACCATCATTAGCAAGGTACTTTAATAGAGATTTTAATTTTGTTAAAGAGTTCGGCGGATTGAATTTAAAGAGTTTGATTGAGTTATCACTATCAAAATTGCCGGATTTGGTTAGTTATTCAGAAAGACCTGTGAATATTAAAAACTTTTGGTTGGGTGTTGATATGTTCGGGGAAAATGTCGAGTTGGATTTTGGTCATTCTCCTGCAATGCTTATAACAGGTGCCAGTGGTTCGGGTAAGTCGGTTTTAGGTCAAGTGATGTTGAGAGAAGCACACAAGCAATCTTATAAAATCACTTTAGTTGATGGTAAGGGCGGGATTGATTGGATGGGGTCGCCTGTTGATGAAATTTTAACTGAGTTTGAAGTAATTGCTGAAATGTATGAGAGCAAGGTTGAAGAGATGAATAAGAGATTGGCTTTGTTATTGAAGAAAAGAAAAGATAAGAATGACCCTTATTTGTCTTGGAAAACTTTTTTAAAACCGGAGTTGATTTTTATGGATGAAGCAAGTGATTTTTTCAATGTTGGAAGTAAGGCGAATGATGCAAATTATGCTATTAAACATCGAATCATTAATGCTGTTGAGGAACTGGTTAGAAAAAGCAGGGCGGTAGGAATGTTTCAAGTGTTCAGTTTACAGGCTTCTAATGCTTCAAGTATTCCGCAGGGTGTTAAAGATAATACAGGGTTTAGAGTTGCTTATGCTTTACCAACTGCTGCAATGAGTCAGACGTTGTTTGAATCATCTATTGCATATGATGCATCTCTTAGAAAGGGCAAGGGTGTGTTTAAAGGGGTTGATGGTGAACCTGTCATTTTTAGAGGCGCATTTATGGGTGCTAACTGATGGGGCGTTTGGTTGAGTTGGTTTGTGGTGAATGTCGTAGAATTTTTGATTGTGAATTGGCAGAGGCTATTGAAGCAGAGGGGGATTTTATGTGTCCGACGTGTTTACTTGAGCATGAGAAAAAAACAGGGGGTGTTTCTATTAAGATTCACCCCTCAATTTATTCAGAATTTGAGTTGATGGCTGAGTTATTAAGAAAGGATGGCGGGGAGCAATCGGCAGAAGATTTGATTGAATACGTTTTGATGTCGATAGCAGACGGAAGCAGAAGGCCAGGAGCCTGGGAAAGGGGGATGCTGGAGCAAATGGGTATTTTGTCAGAACAACCTGAGCAACAGGAATATCGTAGTAATTATGGGAAAGGGGGGGAGTGATGGGGCAAATAAGTTTTTTAAGCGAAGGGGTGGCCGTATTTGAGCCGCCACAGAGTTTTGATTTGATAGAGGTGGTCAAGGCTGGGAGTAGGTGGAAAATCGAATTTCACACCAAGGCGGGAGTTTTCTTTGTAGCGAGGAAGATGAATAGGCTGGAACCTATGACTTGGAAATCCTTAGATAGTGTTCTTGCAAGACTTGAGGGTTTTGGTTTGTCGGGAAAGTTTATAGTCCATTATTAATATGAAGATGGCCAACCGAGGGAGCAGGACAGGAGGCAAGACGGCGGGATTGATGGCGGGATTGAGCGCAGACACTTCGCGAAGCGAATGCTAGCGATTGACAGACAGAAAGACCGACGGGTTGTTGTATGTACTGGGAGTGAAGAGTTGGGCTACTCCCACTATGTAATACTGGGAGTAGAGTCCGTCAGGCGGAAAAGTAAAAATAAAAAGGCGGGAGTAGAGTCTCTCTATGAGACTTTTAAGCAGAGGCAAAAGGCTGTTTATTGAGTGGTTCAATAAGAAACTTTTGAGGAGTTGGGATGATTAAAGGTTTTTGTGATATGTTGAGCGTTAGAGTGCCGTTTCGTTCGTCATCTATGATAGTGGCAGGGGATAGGATTTTAAGGCTTACCCCTGAGGGTGAAGAGGTTTGGGCTAAGGAAATGTGGCAGCAGGTGAAAGAAGAGGCTACAAGTAGTGCTGTGGTGTCTGTTCGTTCAATAAATTATGTAGATGCAACGGCACCGCTTGAGCGGGTGAATAGGAATAGTGATATTCCTTTTGATATGTTGGTATGTAAACGATATGGGCAGGATGCAAGGAGTGAGGATTATGAGTTGGCCACGTTGTTTATTGATATACAGGGCAATCCGACAAAGTTTATGAATAAAGGGCTTAATGTGTGGGGTTCTTTTGATATGAGAGAGACTATTGTTGAGTTCTTATGTATCATATTAAAAAAGGTTGGGGTTTGGCAGGAAATGACAGGGCATGAGAAATTGAATGTGTTAAATCTTAATGTATATGCTACGAGGTTTGACTATACAACAAACTTGAGGTTTAAGACTGAGCAAGAGAAGTTGGGATTTTTGGACACGATGGAGAAACAGGCTTTGTCCAAGCATTCGGTTAAGAGTACAACTTATGGGTCATCATACTTTGGTAGTGTATCGTGGATTAGAACTGTGTTTTATGACAAGGTAAAAGAATTGTTGGCGCAGCATAAAAAGCTTAAACCAAGTTCGGGAATGACTGAGGAGGAGGTTATACAGCGTGAGGAAGTGCGTGGTAGAATGTTGGAGGCTTCTTTATACTCTGGTAAGTTAGTAAGATTTGAAAACCGTATTGGTCGAAACTATATAAGAGACAAGAAACTTAAAAAGTTGAATGATTTGATTGGTCATTTGGAAGAGTTTGAGGAAGTAGAGATTGCAGGAAAGATTGAAAGAAGGAGTGTTTTTATGACAAAAAGAGTTGATGGGTTAAATCTGGGACAAATGCCGGTGGTAGATGCTGAGGTTAGAAAGGCTGAAGAGACTATTAAGAAGCTGGTTGAATTGAAGGAAATGAAAAGAACTTGTATCCCATTGTTCAGGGCGTGGAGTGCAGGGCTACCGTTTGATGATTTTTGTAGTAAAACAACTCGTTATTCTTGTAGGCAGGAGATTTTGAAGGCTGTTAAGATTGATATTATGAATGACAGAATTGAAGCAGGGAAAGAATCAAGGGTTGTTCCTATGATTCGGGTTATTGAAGCTAGCTTTGCTAGCCCTTGTGAGGCTGCAATGAAGCATATCCATACGCCTAATGCTGATAGGTTCCGTGAAGAGGTTAAATTACATGCAGTAGGTTAGTAATCTGACGGATTGATTGAGAGAGGCCGGCCATGTGCTGGCCTTTTTTATTGGGCTGACATTATCCACGGACTTGTGCCCAAAACCATCCATAGGGGCGGTTAGATATAAGTTAAAAAATAT
>JALUXI010000013.1 GCA_027019045.1 Piscirickettsiaceae bacterium
GCTGCTCGATAGCGCAAATATGAAAGTTGTTGATGAAGCGGTCGGCGCTTTATCAAAAACCTTGTTGGTTTATGATGCTTATCATGATGTGATGGAAAAAGCGAAAACCAATGAGTATGCCAAAACTGTGGTGGACTCTTGGGCTGATGCCGAGTGGTTTGTCTCTAAACCTAAATTGCCAGAATCATTGACAGTCACAGTATTTAAGGTAGAAGGGGAAACCAATACGGATGATCTCTCACCTGCTACCGCTGCATGGTCTCGTCCTGATATTCCTTTGCATGCCAAAGAGATGTTGGCAGCCAAAATGGACAATGTTGAAGGCACGATTGAGGCGTTGAAACAGAAAGGGCATCCTGTTGCTTTTGTGGGGGATGTTGTGGGAACAGGTTCTTCTCGTAAATCGGCGATGAACTCTGTGATGTGGTACTTCGGCAACGACATTCCTTATGTCCCAAATAAACGCCAAGGAGGCGTGGTACTGGGCGGCAAAATCGCTCCAATCTTCTTTAATACCGCTGAAGATTCAGGTGCCTTGCCGATTGAGTGTGATGTCACCAAAATGCAGATGGGCGATGTCATTACCATCTATCCTTATGAAGGAAAAATTACCAATGAAGCGGGTGAAGTCATCTCCACCTTTGAGTTAGCGCCTGAAACCATGCCTGATGAAGTACAAGCAGGCGGTCGTGTGCCGTTGATTATTGGTCGTGGATTGACGGATAAGGTGCGTCGTGAGTTGGGCTTGCCTGTATCTGACAAGTTTATTCGTCCTAGCGACAAAGAAGAGAATCCAAAAGGCTTTACTTTGGCACAAAAAATGGTCGGTAAAGCGTGTGGTGTCGAAGGGGTCAGACCTGGTACCTACTGTGAGCCGCATATGACTACAGTCGGTTCTCAAGATACGACTGGTGCCATGACCCGTGATGAGATGAAAGAGTTAGCCTGCCTTGGCTTCAGTGCCGATTTGGTCATGCAATCTTTCTGTCACACTGCTGCTTATCCGAAACCAGTTGATATTAAACTTCAGCACGAGCTGCCTGACTTTATGACCTCTCGAGGTGGTGTCGCCTTGCGTCCAGGGGACGGGGTCATTCACTCATGGCTTAACCGTCTATTATTGCCTGATACGGTCGGAACAGGTGGCGATTCGCATACCCGTTTCCCAATTGGTATTTCCTTTCCTGCGGGTTCAGGGTTGGTCGCTTTTGCCGCCACCCTTGGCGTGATGCCGCTGGATATGCCTGAGTCAGTTTTGGTGCGTTTTAAAGGTGAAATGCAACCTGGGATTACTTTACGAGATTTGGTGAATGCCATTCCTTACAAAGCGATTCAAGACGGCTTATTGACTGTTGAAAAGAAAGGCAAAAAGAATGTTTTTAATGGTCGCATTCTCGAAATTGAAGGCTTGGGCGACCTGAAGGTTGAGCAGGCATTTGAACTGTCAGATGCGTCGGCTGAACGCTCTGCTAATGGTTGTGTGGTGAAGTTGAATAAAGAGCCGATTATTGAATATTTGAAATCCAATATCCGTTTAATTGAGTGGATGGTGGAAAATGGCTATCAAGATGCCCGTACGCTACTGCGTCGTCGTGATGCGATGCAGGCTTGGATTGACAATCCAGAATTGCTGGAAGCCGATGCGGATGCCGAATATGCGGAAGTGATTGAAATCGATCTGAACGAAATCAAAGAGCCGATTGTTGCTTGTCCAAATGATCCAGATGATGTGAAGCTGTTGTCTGAAGTCGAAGGGGCGAAGATTGATGAGGTGTTTATCGGTTCTTGTATGACCAATATCGGTCACTACCGTGCGGCGGGTAAGGTGCTTGAAAATGTGAAGCATGTGCCCACCTGCCTATGGATTGCACCGCCTACCAAAATGGATGAACGAGAGTTGATTGAAGAGGGCTATTACAGCATCTTTGGTCGCGTCGGAGCCAGAACCGAAATGCCAGGTTGTTCACTCTGCATGGGGAACCAAGCCCGTGTTGCCCCAAGTGCGACAGTTTTCTCAACCTCCACTCGTAACTTCCCGAACCGTTTAGGTGATGGTGCAAATGTTTATTTAGGGTCAGCCGAATTGGCAGCGGTCACCGCAGCATTGGGTCATCTTCCAACGGTAGAAGAGTATATGCAGCATGTGGCTAAGTTAGATACCATGGCGGGTGAAATTTACCGCTACCTTCAGTTTGATCAGATGCCTGATTATGAAATCAAGCACCCTGAGAAACTTGAAGAGATTGCTGTGGCTGTCGGTTAAGCCAATCTATTGATAAGATGCTTAAACCTTTGCTGAATTACTTCAGCAAAGGTTTTTCTATTTATGAATCCACTCAATCGCACGCATATTGAACAACTTCCCAGCCACTTAGCGGATCAAATTGCCGCTGGAGAGGTGGTGGAGCGTCCCGCTTCTGTGGTTAAAGAGCTGCTTGAAAATGCTTTAGACTCTGGTGCTAACGCCATTGAAGTAGAAGTGATTTCGGGTGGTCAAAAGTTGATTCGAGTGACCGATAATGGTTGTGGTATTCCCAAGGAGGAGTTGCCGCTTGCGGTCAGCCGTCACGCCACCAGTAAAATAAAAACACTGGAGGATTTAGCGGCCGTCAACTCGCTTGGATTTCGAGGGGAAGCATTGGCGAGTATCAGCTCTGTGTCTCGCTTTAGTTTAACCAGTCGCATACCAGAAAGTGAGGCGGCTTGGCGATTGGCAGGAGAAGGCGGGCAGTGGCAGGAAATTGAACCTGCTGCAGCACCCGTTGGTACCACCGTGCAGGTGCAAGATCTGTTTTTTAATACGCCCGCTCGTAAAAAGTTTTTGAAAAGCGAGCGAGCAGAGTTTATGCAGATTGACCAACTGATGAAGCGGGTGATGCTGGCTCGACCCGATGTCAATTTTAAGCTGATTCACAATGAACGCATTGTGCGTTATTTGCCCATTGCAGGGGATGAAACCCAAGTTGAAAAGCGGTTGTCCCAGCTGCTTTCTGCCCCTTTTGTGGAACAGAGTCTGAAAATCGATTTTGCTGCTCAAGATATTCGTTTGCATGGTTGGGCGGCACTGCCGACTTTTAACCGTCGTCAAGGTGATATGCAATATCTGTTTGTGAATGGGCGGATTGTACGAGATCGTTTGCTCACTTATGCGGTCAAGCAAGCCTATGCGGATGTGCTGTATCACGGCCGCCATCCTGCTTTTGTGCTGTTTTTGGAGATCCCCCCTGAACTGGTGGATGTGAATGTGCATCCTGCCAAATATGAGGTGCGGTTTGCCAATGGATCATGGGTGTATGATTTTGTACGCCGCTCCGTTCGTGAAGCGGTCACTCAACCTTTAGGGAAAGTGGAGGAAAAACCCGCTTCAGTCCCATCAGGACTGGGGAATTTAACAAATTTTCACCAAAATCCTCCCAGTTTTTCCCAGGCAGACATGGCGTTTCAAGCCCCCATTGAAACACATACACCCATAGAGGCTCGATCACAGATTGCAGAACCTACCGTACCTTATGGCTCATTTAGCACAACCTCTGAAAAAATGCCAAATTTGAATGGATTTTCTCAAAATCCCCAGTCCTGCTCTTTAGAACAGGTAGCGAATAGGGTGGCAGGTTTTTTGGGCTATGCCAAAATGCAGCTTCATGGTATTTTTATTTTGGCGGAAAATGCTGAAGGGCTGGTGCTGGTGGATATGCATGCGGCGCATGAACGGGTGGTGTATGAACGCTTTAAGCAGCAGTGGCAACAGCAACGAGTGGTGAGTCAGCCGCTTCTGGTACCGATGAGTGTCGCAGTGACACCCGATGCGGTGCAGACTTGGGAGATGCATCAATCGATTTTTGTGGATTTAGGATTTGAGATAGAGGCGCTGGGGGAGCAGCACTTGAAAGTTTTGGCGGTGCCAGCACTGCTTGCCAAGGCGCAGGTGCCAAGTTTGATTGAGGATATGCTATCCGATTTAGCGAGCATTGGAAAAAGTGAAGTGGTGGAGCAGAAAATCAATGCCATGCTCTCGACCATGGCGTGTCATGGTTCTGTACGAGCCAATCGCCAATTAACAATTGAAGAGATGAACGCTTTGCTACGAGAGATGGAGCAAACACCTGCATCAAATCAATGTAATCACGGTCGCCCCACTTGGGTACAGCTCTCTTTAGAGCAGTTGGACGCTTTATTTATGCGAGGACAGTAGTGAAAGATTTAGTCGAAAAACTGCAATCCCATCAACAGGTCATCACCTTAATGGGGCCCACAGCTTCAGGAAAAAGTCGGCTATCTATGGCGTTAGCGGAGGCCATCTCGCCCATTTGCCCCGTTGAAATCATCAGTGTGGACTCTGCATTGATTTATCAGGATATGGATATTGGCACCGCCAAACCAACACCTGCCGAAAGATCGCAAGTACCACACCATCTGATTGATATTTTGCCGCCAACAGAAAGTTACTCTGCGGCAGACTTTGTGGCAGATAGCAAACACCTTGTAAAAGAGGTGTTTGCAAAAGGACATTTGCCCATTCTGGTTGGCGGCACCATGATGTATTTCAATGCTTTGCAAAAGGGATTATCCAAGCTCCCTGAAGCGGATGAAGCGATACGGGCAAAATGGCTATCTATTTGGGAGAAGACGCCAGAAGCTTTACATCAAGCATTAAGCAAAGTCGATCCTGAAGCGGCACAACGCATTCACCCTAATGACCCACAAAGGCTGATTCGAGCCTTAGAAGTGTATGAAGTGAGTGGTCGCCCTT
>JALUXI010000014.1 GCA_027019045.1 Piscirickettsiaceae bacterium
AAAGGCTAAAATCCCCCAACTCTTCGTTGAAAAACTTGGCAATAGCTGGCTATTACCTGCGTTTTTCGCCTCGATTTGAGAAATTTTATCTCTTTTTTCTCTCGCGCCCCACTCGTGCAAAGCTCTCATTGTAAAGAAAAAACGCAAAAAATCCTAAAATCCCCAGTCCTGCATGGCTCTTTTGCTTGTCGGGACTGGGGATTTTGTGTTTTTAGGTTCGGTCGAGCAGGTCGTGGTTTTTGTGTTCGTAAACTTCAAAAATGGCAATCGCCATGGCGGCGATGACGGGACCGAAGAAGAGGCCGAGAATGCCGAAGTGAATCAAACCTGCAAAAGTGGAGAGGACGGTGAGCAGGGTGTGTTCGGTGACTTGCGAGCTAGGACGCCCTTGATTAAAGGCTTTGGCGATTTTTTGCATAATAATGGGGCGGGCAAGGTTATCGATGAGAAAGCCGTTGATAAAAGCCCCCACAATCAGCAGGGCAGCAGCATCAAGATAGTGGCCTTTGACCAAGCTAAATAGGGTGAGCGGAAGCCAGACAAGGGCGGCTCCGACAATGGGAATAAAGGAGGCGACCGCCACCGCAAGGCCGATAAACAGAGCGGGCAGACCTAGGAAAAGAGAGAGGATGCTGAAGGTAAGGCCTTGTAGAAAGGCAATACTGAGGATAGAGAGCAGCAGGGTGCCAGAGAGTTCAGAAAAACGGTTCATCAGCATGGTGTCGTAGACATTTTCCAGCGGGGAGAGCACTTTTAAGTGATAGGTGATGGTCTGACCATCTCGATAGAAGAAGTAGAGGGCAAAAATGGCGAGGGCGACAAAGGTAATAAAGGCCGAGGTGCTACCGATGATGCCTTGCACTAAGCCGACAATAATTTTTTGTCCAAACTTTAAGATGTGCGGGGCGTTGGTTTCAATTTGATGGGCGAGTTGTTGCTGAATTTCATTAGGGAAGCCGAGCCATTGCATCAGGGTTTGGTTGTAGGCAATTAGGCTGGTTTGGTCTTGCTGGGCGAGCCAGGCTTGCAGTTTGCCATAGGTTTGTCCCACTTCAATGCTGGCGACGGTGAGTAGATAGCTTAAAGGAAGAATGAGGATCACAATCACCAGTAGACTCATGGCAAGAGCGGCTTGATTGGCATTCTGGTGGAAATGTTGGAAGAGGGTTTGATAAAGTGGATAGGTGGCGGTCGCAAGAATGGCGGCGAAAAAGAGGGCTTGCAGAAAGGGGGCGAATAGCCAGATGAGACCTGTGATGGCCAGTATAATAAGGAGAATGAGAAAACCGTCTTCGTAGGGCTGTCTGCTAGGCATGGCGGCGATCCTGGGTGTCTAAAAGGAACATTATATATGAACAGTATGCATGAAAAAGTGTTACTTCGTCCAAAAGGGATGTTACAAATTCTGTCACAACAGGAGGCGCGTCTGCTGAGCGAGCAGGAGTCGCCGGAGCTGAACCAGCTGCTAAAGCAGTGTGTGTTGGCCGTGCTGAATACGGGGTCGAAAGAGGACAGTGGCAAGGCGCTGATGGCGTGTTATCCTGACTTTCATATCAATGTTAGAGCCAAAGGTCGAGGGTTGCAAATTGAGTTGTTGAATCCACCCGAACAGGCATTTGTGGATGGCGAGATGATTGTGGGTTTGCAGGAGCATCTGACCGCAGTGATTCGTGATTTAGTCTATAACAAAAATAAAATTGTGGACTCTGGACAGTTCGATTTGAATGACAGTTTTGGCATCACCAATGCAGTGTTTCATATTGCTCGAAATGCGAATATTTTAAAACCAGGCGTGGCACCGAATATTGTGGTTTGTTGGGGCGGGCATTCCATTTCTGTTGAAGAGTATAAATACACCAAGCATGTAGGGTATGAGTTAGGTTTACGGAATTTGGATGTCTGTACGGGTTGTGGGCCAGGGGCGATGAAAGGGCCAATGAAGGGAGCGGTGCTGGGACATGGTAAACAACGCTATCCTGATGGGCGCTATTTAGGCATCACGGAGCCAAGCATTATTGCAGCAGAAGCCCCGAATGCGATTGTGAATGAACTGGTGATTTTCCCCGATATCGAGAAGCGTTTAGAGGCGTTTGTTCGCATTGGACATGGGATTATTATTTTCCCTGGCGGTCCAGGCACCATGGAGGAGTTGCTTTATCTGTTGGCGGTGCTGTTGCATCCAATCAATAAAAATATTCCATTCCCCGTGGTACTGACTTCCCCAGCGGGATTTGAAGACTATTTTGAAGAGGTCAAAACTTTCCTTTTGGCGACCATTGGCAAGCAGGCGTTTGAGCGGATTCAAATCATCAATGAAGACACAGCGGAAGTAGCACGAACGATTAAACAGGGGTTGACCTATGTGCATGAATACCGCAAAGCGACCAGTGATGCCTATTATTTCAACTGGAATCTGTATATCCCTGAATCCCTGCAACACCCTTTCGAGCCGACGCATGAAAATATGGCAAACTTGGATCTGCATAAAGAGCAAGCACCTTATGAGTTGGCGGCACAGTTGCGGTGTGCTTTTTCGGGGATAGTCGCGGGCAATGTGAAGCAGGAAGGGATTGAGCGAGTGGAAAAATATGGACCCTTCCAATTGCATGGCGATCCTGAGGTGATGCAAGCGATGGATCGGCTATTGCAGAAATTTATCGAGCAAGGGCGGATGAAGCTAGACGGTAACTATACGCCCTGTTATGAAATTGTGATGGAGGCGGGAAAATGAGCGAGTCGGTGGAAGCATTAGAGATGGTTGAAAGTTTTGAAGAGATGGATTTGGATGAAAGGCTGTTGCAAGCGTTACAGAATCAGCACTTTCATAAGCCCACGCCTGTGCAGGCGGCAGCGATTCCCGTGCTGTTGGATCATAAAGATTTGCTTGCAGGTGCACCGACGGGGACCGGGAAAACGGCAGCTTTTGTTCTGCCCGCTTTGCAGTATTTGATTGATAATCCTGCTCGTGCGAGTTCCGCACGCATTATGATTTTAGCCCCCACTCGAGAGCTGGCGTTTCAAACGCATAAGGTGGTGAAACAGTTGGGTGAGTTTTTAGACTTCAATTCGGTGGTGGTCACAGGCGGTTTTAATCAGGGACAGCAGCTTAAACGGTTAGAAGAGCCTTACGATATTTTGGTTGCCACCCCTGGCCGATTACTCAATATTATGGCGAATGAGGATCTGGATCTGTCTCAAGTGGAGATGGTGGTGATTGATGAAGCTGACCGTATGCTGGATATGGGACAGGGGCCTGATGTGAAATCACTCATAGAGGTGATTCCAGGAGATTTTCAGGCGGCACTTTTCTCTGCGACTTTAGCGGGCGCAGGTGTTCGAAACTTTGCAGAGGAGATTTTGGAAGACCCTGTCGAGATTGAGCTATCTGCCCCCAACCAGCAGTCGGTCAATGTACAGCAGTTTAACTATTTTGCCGATGATATTCCGCATAAACAGCAGCTGTTAAAAGCATTGCTTGAAGATGAAAGTTGCCAGAGTGCCTTAGTGTTTTGTAATAAAAAAGAGCGGGCGATTGCATTGACCGAATGGTTGCAATCACAAAATGTCTCCGCTCAAGTCTTGCACGGGGATTTTGTTCAAGCCAAACGCATGGAACGGATGAAACGCTTTGCTCAGGGCAGAGTGAAAGTGATGGTGGCCACGGATGTGGCGGCTCGAGGGCTTGATATGCTTAATATCACCCATGTGATCAACTTTGATATTCCCTTCCGTGGTGATATCTATATTCATCGCATTGGACGAACAGGACGAGGCCATCAAGTTGGCGTGGCGTGTAACCTAGTCGCGCCTTTTGATGTCAAAAATATGCAACGCATCGAGTACCACCTGCAACAACGGCTTCCCGTGGCAAAGATTAAAGGACTCGAACCTAAAATCAAACTCGGTAAACCGAAAAAAGCGAAGAAAAAACCGCATAAGAAAAAGTTGGCGAAAAAGCAGGCGAAGAAAACAGCAAAGAAATAATGCGAGGTGGCACGACCCCCCAATATATTTTGGGGTTTTGTTCATTTTTAACCCTGTTCAATAATCATGAACGATAGTTAATTTTGAACAAGAAACAAGATTGGGGGGTTGAATTCTGAATATAGCAGAACAGAGGGCTAAAATCGATTAAAGTAGTCCTCTATTCAGGGGCAAAAACGCACTGTCTCTATTTTGTTATTAGGCTATTACATTGTGGTTGGAAAAATATTCTTCAGCTTATTTCTGAAGCTCCGATAAGTGGGAGTAATCTCTGTAATACAGAATTTAAAACACCATCTTCAGCTTGAGTAATAAATTTAACTTTTCGCTCTTTCCAAGCCAGCGTTTGTACCAAGCTTGAGGCAACAACTGAAGGTTTGTCTAAGTTATTCACAGGGACTTCGGTGAGTCCTCCCCGAATACTTGTACTCACAGGACAACAAATCAACAGCCCAGTCTTTTCATTATATGGTGATGCCTTTGCTAAAAGGGTTGTTTGGATAGGGCGTTTGTAATGGAGATTGCTTGATGGGAAGTGTGGTAAATTTTGATAATTTGGCACAAGAAAATAAACGGGTATTTAATGGGTTTGCAGAAACCCAGTTAGCCACCAAAAAAGATTTATTCTTGGTCAAAGAGGAGCTGAGAGAAGAGATAGCAGAAACCAAGGATGAAATCACCAAGATCAAGCTAGAGTTGGCTGTTCTTAAATGGGTTGCCTTCTCCACCTTTGGGTTAGTTGC
>JALUXI010000015.1 GCA_027019045.1 Piscirickettsiaceae bacterium
AAGAAAGGAATGATATAAGAACAGGAAGACACTGTGTTTTTAATCTTCATGTTCATTTGGTCTTTGTTACAAAGTATCGTCATAATGTTTTTTCTGACTCAATATTGATTGAGTTAGAAAAAATTTTTCAAAAGGTTTGTTCAGACTTTGAGGCAGAATTGATAGAGTTCAATGGTGAGAGCGATCATGTTCACCTACTGGTTAATTATCCACCAAAGGTTTCAGTATCCTCTTTGGTAAATAGTCTAAAAGGGGTGTCTAGTCGGTTATTGCGAAAAAAACATTATCCTGAAATTAAAGATAAGTTGTGGGGAAATCACCTTTGGAGTCCAAGCTATTTTGCAGGGAGTTGTGGTGGCGCACCCCTTTCAATTATTAAGCAATATATTGAACAACAGCAAAGACCTAGCTAACAGGCTTCGCCTGTGTGCTTATATCCCCGCCATGAATGGCGGGGTTTTACGCACTGATGGATAAAATGATTTGACCAGTTGCCCTAAACCCTCTATTTCTTCTCTACCCAAACATAAACCTTTTCAACGACGGGATCATAGTATTTGCCTAGAATCTGATAGGAAATGGTCGTGTCTTCTTGTGTATTTTGAACTTGGTAGTGATCTACCATTTGGGAGCGGGTTTGTACACTTTCTCCCTGCTGTCCTTGATAGACTTGCGTTTCTTTTGAAATATAAGCCTTACCCACTATTTTCTTATCTGTCAGTTCTTTTAAACACTGATTGATAGCAAGCTGCTCAGCTTGGGTAATAGAGTAGATTCCACGGTTTTGTTGGCAGACCACCCCTTTTGTCACTTGAGCATGAATCCATTGAGGTGGTGATAAATCTGGTTTGGTCTGTGTTGATTCACATCCTAATATCGCTCCAAAAAGTAAAAACAAACCCGTTTTTTTCATCTATTTTCCTCTAAGAGAGATTTGCACGAGATGGCTACATGGATAAAAAGACTAAAACAAGCTGGCATTGATCCACATATGGGCGCCAATACTGGCGAAATAGCCTAACAGAATGGCGGGCATCCATTTGATGTGGCTGCCAAAGGTGTACATGCCTTTGGATTGTCCCATTAAGGCAACCCCTGCGGCAGAGCCGATTGAGAGTAGTGAACCCCCTACTCCAGCGGTTAAAGTGACTAGCAACCATTCACCGTGTGACATGACGGGATCCATCGTCAAGACGGCAAACATCACAGGAATGTTATCGACAATTGAAGAGAGGAAACCAACCAAGATATTGGCATTGGTTGGGCCTAGATCGGTATACATCACTTGTGAAACATAAGCCAAATAGCCCAACTGCCCTAAACCACCCACAGCGACAATCACCCCAAAGAAGAACAACAAAGTATCCCACTCAGCACGAGCGATTTTATTGAAAATATCGAAAGTCACCGGTTTGGAGATGGTATTGATGACATGCTCTCCTTCTTCCGTTGTTTGATCCACGACCTCTTGCTGGGTTTCTCCTGTCACTTTTAGGTAATAGCCAAAGAACTGCAAATAGGCCAAGCCCATCATCATCCCCAATACAGGCGGTAGATTTAAATAGCTATGCAATAAGACGGCTGTGGCAATTGTAATAAAGAATAGAAAAACAATGGGTAATGCCCCTCGTTTCATATGGATATGCTCATCCAGTGGGTTAGGCTGCCCTTTTGGCAAAGCGAAATGCATAATCAAAGCAGGCACTGTAAAGTTGACCAAAGAAGGAATAAAGAGATCAAAAAACTCTTGAAATCCCACGACCCCTTTTTGCCAAACCATTAAAGTGGTGATGTCCCCAAAAGGACTGAAAGCCCCCCCTGCATTGGCGGCTACGACCACATTGATAAAGCCTAAGGCAACGAATTTTGGTTGATCCATCCCCACGGCTAAAATAACCGCTCCCATCAAGAGTGCCGTGGTCAAGTTATCCGCTACGGGCGAAATAAAGAATGCCAAGAAACCTGTAATCCAAAAAAGCTGACGATAAGTAAAGCCTTTACGCACCAACCACCCTCGTAAAGCACCGAAAACCTCTCGATCTTCCATTGCATTGATATAGGTCATCGCCGCTAAAAGGAATAGAAACAGCTCGGAAAACTCCAAAATATTGTGCTTAACTGCCTGTTCGGCTTCATGCGACAGCCCCATTTGATTGTAAACATAGGCGATAATGACCCAGATCAAACCTGCCGCTAAAACCACAGGTTTGGATTTTCTAAGGTGCGTAATCTCTTCTGTCATCACTAAGAGATAGGCCAGAACAAAAATGGCCAAAGCGGTATACCCTGCCCAGTGATGGGTTAAATCAGGTAAAGATTGTGCAGCATGACCTGCTGCTTCCATCGCTTCAGATGCAAATGCCCACTCAGGCACAACCAACGAGAAACAGAGAAGAAAAAACTTAAAAACAGACATAATGGATTCCTAATGAAATGATTTTGGATATTATAAGCAGTTAACATCATAAAATTCATAAAACCAAAGAGAGAACCATGAAAAACCCTTTGAAAAGTAAACGCATACTTGCCCCCTGGGAAGCGGCCTTTGATAAAATCGCCACCCCTTTTGAGCATTTTCTGCATCAACAGACCACCACAGGGTTGATTTTGATGGTGATGACCGTCATCGCTCTCATCTTAGCCAACTCGCCTTTGGCACACAGCTATCATCATCTGTTTGAAACACATTTAGCCATTCAACTAGCAGATTTTAAAATTGACCACTCCATTCATCACTGGATAAATGACGGCTTAATGGCGTTCTTTTTCTTTTTAGTCGGGTTAGAAATCAAACGAGAAATACTGGTGGGAGAGCTATCTGATCCCAAAAATGCCGTTCTGCCCATTTTAGCTGCCATTGGTGGTATGGTTGTGCCCGCTCTCCTCTACTTTGCGATTAACCAAGGTCAACCAGGTGAAAATGGTTGGGGGATACCCATGGCGACCGATATCGCTTTTGCTGTCAGTGCCTTAGTTCTCCTCGGTAAAAAAGTCCCTATGTCACTGGTGACTTTTTTAGTCGCTTTAGCCATTGTTGATGACTTAGGAGCCGTTACTGTCATCGCTATTTTCTATACCGATCAAATTCACTTCATTCCCCTTTTCACCGCTTTAGGTTTGTTCTTTGTCCTCATCGCCTTTAACCGCTTTGGCATCCATAAACCTTTGCCCTACTTTTTGGTCGGACTACTGATGTGGGCAGCAATGCTGGAGTCTGGTGTACATGCAACCATTGCTGGAATTTTGACCGCTCTTACCATCCCTGCCCGTCCAAAATTTGATCCCAACTATTTTGATGAAAAAATGCAGATGCTGATTGATAAGTTTAAAGCCTTTCCTGTCTCTAAAGACTATCAATTGGCAGATCAACAACAGGCGGTGCTAGAAAAAATGGAAGAGACTGTCCATGAAGTGCAAGCCCCACTGAATCGACTAGAGCATAGCTTACACCTACCTGTCAGCCTATTGATTATCCCTCTCTTTGCTTTAGCAAACGCTGGCATTGCCATTGAGTTTTCAGGGATGCAGGCAATGCTACTAGAACCTGTCACCTTAGGGATTATGGTCGGGTTAGTCGTAGGGAAAGTACTGGGGATTGCGGGAACCGCTTGGGTAGCGATTAAACTAGGCTTAGCCAAACTGCCCAGTGGAGCGAATTTCTCTCAACTTTTCGGCGTCGCTTTCTTAGGCGGGATCGGGTTTACCATGTCCATCTTCATCGCCGATCTCGCTTGGGAACCTGGCAATGAAATGTTGCTGCAAGCGAAAACAGGCATTCTATTCGCTTCCTTATTTGCAGGACTCTTTGGCTACTGCTGGCTTAACCGAGCGGCAAAATTAAAAGAGAGTTTTGCACGAGATGGATTTACGGATAAAAAAGGCTAAAATTTCCCGACTCTTCGTTGAAAAAACATAAATCTTGCCAGAATCCCCAGTCCTGGGACTGGGGTTTTTAGCAAAATTTATTCAAAATCAAAATCATCTAAACTCTCAACAGGTGGATGACCATCATAGAGTTGGTTTTTGCGATATTGAAAGTAGCTTTCTCTGGCAAAAATATAAGGATCAGGTTGGCTTTTCAATTGGTCTAAAAGTGGTGTGGCTTTGGTGTAGGTGACAAAATCCTCTCCTAATGTCAATCCAGCCCTGCCTTGTGTATCCGTTTGCACCATATTTGCCTGATAAACGGGATCCATAACGCTATCTGATGTATCGCCTAAAAGACTTCTTGTCGTATAAGGCCCTAAGATAGGTAGCACTAAATAGTGAGATTCAGGCCAAACCCCCCAAACATAGAGCGTCTGTCCAAAATCTTCATGTTCAGGCGTGAGTCCTGCTGGCGTCGCAATATCAATCAATCCCCCTAATCCCAATACGGTGTTGATGGAAAATCGCATCACTCCTTCCAGTCCTTCTTTCCCTTTCCCTTGCAAAAAGCTATTTAATGCTCGAATGGGTGTTTTGAGGTTATCGAAAAAATTACTCAAGCCTGTTTGAACTGGCTGAGGAACATAATCTAAGTAAGCATGAGCAACAGGGGCACCGATATGGCGATGAAAGGCCATATTGAAGTCGAACATTGAACGATTGAAAGGTTCATAGGGGTCAGTCCCTGGTAGAGGATTATCTACCGCCTGCTGGCTCTGTTTCGCTTGTGTCATCATCTGTTCTAATTCGGTTAATTCATCCGAATAA
>JALUXI010000016.1 GCA_027019045.1 Piscirickettsiaceae bacterium
TGAGCTTTTGAATGGTGGTGACGATAATGCGGTTATCGTCCTGCTCGATATTGCGTTTTAGTCCTGCCGTGCTGTCAGAGCCATTGACACTGTCAGGCGAAAAGCGCTGGTATTCTTTCATGGTCTGATAGTCTAGATCCTTACGATCCACCACAAAGAACACCTTATCAATAAAGGGGAGTTCTGTCGCCAGTTGTGCCGCTTTGAAGCTGGTAAGGGTTTTACCGCTGCCTGTGGTGTGCCAAATATAACCCCCGCCTTCTGTGGTCGCCCACTGTTTATTTTCATACGCACTTTTGATTTTCCACAAAATACGCTCGGTGGCGGCAATCTGATAGGGACGCATCACCAGCAGCGTATCACTCACATCAAACACCGAATAATGCAATAACACATTAAGTAGGGTATTTTTCTGAAAGAAGGTGGCGGTAAAATCCTTTAGATCCTTAATCAGCGTATTGTCCGCCTTTGCCCAGTTCATGGTGAAGTCAAAGCTGTTTTTATCTCGTTTCACCGTATTGGCAAAATAACGGGTATCCGTGCCATTAGAAATCACAAACAGTTGCAGATATTTGTATAAAGAGTTTTTGCTGTTAAAGCTCTCTTTGCTGTAACGGTGTACTTGGTTAAAGGCTTCTCTAATTGCCACCCCTCGCTTTTTAAGCTCGATATGCACCAGTGGCAGGCCATTGACCAAAATCGTCACATCGTAGCGATTGGCATAACTCCCCGTCTGTTCAAACTGGCGGATCACCTGAAGTTTGTTGCGGGTGACATTTTTCTTATCAAGCAGAAAAATATTTTGAATGCGACCATCGTCAAAGGTAAAGTCGTAGATATAGTCATCGTGTATTTTGCGAGTTTTATCAATAAGGGTATCGTTAGGTCTATCCAAATATTCCTCAACAAAGCGTTGCCATTCACTCTCAGTAAAAGTTACCTTATTCAACGCCTGTAACTGTGTGCGTACATTGGTCAACATCTCTTGAGGGGTCTTAAGGCTAGGCAAAAATTCATAACCCTGATTTTGTAAATCCTCAATCAACTCGTGTTCAAGCGCATCTTCGCTTTGGTAAGACTCCTTAACCTGCCAGCTGGGCGTATATTTATCCAGCACAATAAAATGATTGGATTCGGCAATGGTGTTGTAGGTTGTCATATAAAGCCTCAATTGTTCTTGTGAAGCACAAAAAAGCGTTTAATCAAGTTAGTCTCTGTTGTTTTATCAAATCTCACGCCCAAATGCTCACCTTGCTGCCTTTTGATTTGGTTTGGGGAAGTTGAGTAATAGGTCTCGATAATACTCATATTGCTTTTGACGCAGTTCAATTTCACGGGGCAGGCCTTCGCTGATGGAGTTGGTGAGGGTGTCGAATTTGTCGAGGATGGCGACTATCTCTTTTTGTTTTTTGAGAGGCGGGATAGGTAAACGATATTCCATTATCTTGGGTTTATTTCCACGTGGCATTTTTGCACCTTTGGCATGCTGCATACTATATATAAAGAAGTTATCATCAGCTAAAACTTGATAAAGATAACGAGGTATCACACTTGTATCCCTTGTACGAACAACAAGCACATCTCCATTTGTACCCCCTCTTCTATCTGCTTGCCAAATCTTTTTCAAATATGGACGAATATTGCCAATTAAAATATCGCCTTCTCTATACTCAATTACATTACCCGAAGAAGGTAAATGATTAGAATTAGTTTTTCCTGCCCGATTTTGTAAAAGATTATCGACTCCCACATAATTAGTTTCATCTATCTCTTCATAGCCAATTCTATTTTTTGAATATTCCGCAATCTCTCCCAAACTTTTCCAGTCAATCTCATCGTCCTTGAAGGTAAGTAATTGATCACGGTAGTATTGATATTGTTTTTTACGCAGGGTCAGCTCGGTGGTCAGCTCGGTGGTCAGCTCGGTGGTCAGCTCGGTGAATTTGTCCAAAATATTCACAATCTTCTGTTGGATAGCTAGGGATTTTTTGGGGTTTTCTGGACAGGGGATGGGGATTGGAAATTTATCAGTATGTGGAGTGGCAATTTGAGGCATCTGCATCCGAGAACCAATGCCTCGAAAGTATGATTCGTTTACTTTTAGAAAATAATAAAGAAACTTAATGTGGATAAATTTATCACCTGAGTGATAAGACCACATTTCACTTTTGTGTGTGAACGGCTTGTCGTAATATTCAAACTCAATAATGCCGCGAGATTTAACGATAATAGATGGATGCCTATTAACATCTTTTTCTATAATATCATCAAAATCAACAAACGTAACCGTTTTTCCGCCAGCAAATATTTTTAAAGGTGCTCCCTCTTTGTGCAGAGCCTTCATTTGTGAGGCGGTTATTTTCGTTCCTTTTGTACGCACTAAAACCTCCCCCAATGCCTTCCACTCAACCTCAACCCCATCCAGTAACTTTTCCAAAAACTTTGATATTTCCATCAAACTACCCCTCGCTCTCAATTTCGGCCACAATGGCATCAATTTCATGGCGCAGCTGGTCGATTTTGGTGACGGTGGTTTTTAGCTCGGCATTGAGTTGGGTAATGTCGATTTTTTCACGGGTGTCTTTGGGTTCTACATAGCTGGATACGGATAGGTTGTAGTCATTGGCGGCGATGTCTTCATTGGGGACTACTTTGGCAAAGTGATCGATATTCTCCTTGCTGGTAAACACAGCCATGATTTTGTCAATATGTTCATGGAGCAGGATATTGTTATTGGTTTCTTTTTTAAAGAGTTCGCTGGCGTCGATAAACTGGGTGTCAGGGCTGTTTTTGTGTTTTGATAGCACCAGAATGTTTACGGCAATAGAGGTGCCGTAAAAGAGGTTGGGTGCGAGTGAGATAATGGTTTCGACATAGTTTTCATCCACCAAATACTTGCGAATTTTTTGCTCGGCACCGCCTCGGTAAAAAATGCCGGGGAAGCAGACAATGGCCGCACGACCTTTGGCCGAAAGATAGCTGAGCGCATGGAGGACAAAGGCAAAGTCGGCTTTGGATTTAGGAGCGAGGACGCCAGCGGGGGCAAAACGATCGTCGTTTATCAGCGTGGGGTCGTCGTTGCCAATCCATTTGACTGAATAGGGCGGGTTGGAGACGATGGCATCAAAGGGTTGGTCGTTGTGATGTTGCGGGTCGGTGAGGGTGTCACCTAAGCGGATGTCGAACTTGTCGTAGTTGATGTTGTGCAGAAACATGTTCATCCGTGCGAGGTTGTAGGTGGTGTGGTTAATCTCCTGCCCATAGAAGCCGCCTTCCACAATGTGCTGTTCAAAGAGCTTTTTGGCTTGTAGTAGCAGCGAACCCGAGCCACAGGCAGGATCGTAGATTTTGTTAATGCTTTGTTGACCTTCGGTGGCGAGTTTGGCCAGTAGCTTTGAGACTGACTGGGGGGTAAAAAACTCACCGCCAGATTTACCCGCATTGGCGGCATAGTTGGAGATTAAAAATTCGTAGGCATCGCCAAAGAGGTCAATGTGCGCCTGATCAAAGGAACCAAAGTCAAGCCCTGCCACACCTTTGAGGACAGCTGCAAGGCGTTTGTTTTTGTCTTTGACCGTATTGCCCAGCCGATTACTGGTGGTGTCAAAATCCGCAAATAGACCTTTGATGTCCTGCTCTGAAGGGTAGCCGCTGGCTGAGGCTTCTATGGCGTTAAAGATTTCCGCTAGGTCGGTATTGAGGTTTTCATTGCTGTCGGCGTTTTTTACTAGATTGGAAAATAGCTGACTGGGGTAGATGAAGTAGCCTTTGGTTTTAATGGCGTCTTCTTTTATGTCTGGCGAAATCACGCTGTCGGGGAGTTCGGCGTAGTGGATGCTCTCGTCATCCCTTTCAAAATAGGCGCTAAAGTTTTCGCTGATAAAGCGGTAAAACAGCGCACCAAGTATGTATTGTTTGAAATCCCAGCCATCAACCGCTCCTCGTACATCGTTGGCGATGGCCCAAATCTGGCGTTGAAGTGCTTTTCTTTGCTGTTCACTGGTCATGGGATTGCCCTTAATGCTTGATTGGAATGGTTGCTATTGTATGACCAAAGCCTTTCTGTTGCTAGAACAAAAAGTGCAATGCAAGAGTATCTGTGATTGACTTTGGCAAAGCTCTCACAAAAAAGATATCTATTCTGTTTTTTTATACGATATGTGAATTCATCCTGCACTGGTGTATAATCAATTTATGGCTAAGTTAGATGAAGTTAAGGAAATTCTGACAACATTAAGGGTATGGTTGAGCCTAACAATAGGATTGATCGCAGTTTTGGTGAGTGGGCTAGTTAAGCGCTTTGATAGTGGTAAAATTGATTGGATTTTTTATTCAGGGTCTTTTCTGTTCTTCATTCTTATTTTAGTGGCCTTCCTTATCATGTTAAAAATAGCTCAAAAGACTAAAATTATTCGGGAGTTGTAAAAATGGATGCAGCTATTGTTTTTATTGTCGGCGCTGTTTTGGTTTCACTTCTATTTTTAGTTGGTACTTTTATATTGTCATCAGACTGAAGCTACAAAAAAGCTCTTCATCTCATAAGTCTTGCGTTATTGCACCTATTCAGGTTTTCCTCTGTAGATTCCCTTCACTTTTTTAGTGTTCATTATTTTTATTTGAT
>JALUXI010000017.1 GCA_027019045.1 Piscirickettsiaceae bacterium
CCCGCCACTACCTAGCACTAAGGAAACGGTCTGTTTATGCTTTTTCACTTTTCTCCACTCCATAAAAAACCCAGTCTGGAAATATCCAGCCTGGGTTTATCATATCAAAGCTCAAAAAGAAAACTACAGTCGTAACGACTCAGATTACCCCTGAAATGCGTCAATTCAAGGCAGAAGTGGCGAATATCAGGGGTGAGCTGAGTCGTTATCTATAATCTAAAGTGCTGAATCAGCCCTTTTAGCTTATTGGCTAAACTTTGAAGCAACAAGGCGCGCTGCTTACCTTGCTCTCCCAGCTCAGTGGCCGTCGCGGTTTCTTGAATGATTTTTTGCGTTTCATTTTCCACCAAATTCACCTCTTGCTGCTGTTTAGCCGCTAAGGAGGCAATCTGCTGGTTCTGTTGTTTTACTGTGCCAATCGCTTCACGAATTTGCTTCAACATCTCTTCTGTATGATGCGTCCGTTCAGCTGTATCATCACTGCGACCTTGAGCCAATTTCATGCTATTAACCGCCCCACTTGCCCCTTGTTGTAGAGACTGAATCATCTGCTCAATCTCCGTCACCGAAGACTGAGTTCGGCTTGCCAAACTGCGCACTTCATCCGCTACCACAGCAAAACCTCGACCGTGTTCACCTGCCCGCGCAGCTTCAATGGCAGCATTTAGCGCCAGCAAATTGGTCTGTTCAGCAATTTCTTGAATCACCACCAAGACATTACCTATATTCTGCGTATCTTGCTGTAGATGGTCAATCACTTCAGCCGCCTTGGATACCTCGCCCGTCAATTCACTGAGTGAATTCGCCGCATTGCCCAAAGCCGTCTGACCTTCTTGCGTCAACTGCTCTGTCTGCTGTGCCTGTTCGACAGCTGTATCCGTTTGGGTCGTAATTTGATTCGCTAAACGCGTCACTTCAGAGACATGCTCATTCGCTCTTTCAAGCTGCTCTTTGGCATTCTGCAATACCTGCTCAACCTTTTCTGAATCCACAACCGTCTCATTGGCCGCTTGGTTCAATTCATTGGACTGCGTTTGAATCTCCATCGTCAATTTATTCAACCCTTGACGCATCGCTTCTAATGAATGAATCAAATGCCCAATTTCATCTTCGCTATCCGCTTGGAAAGGTGTATGCAAATCCCCATCAGCCATCTTAGAAACAGCTACTTCCACCTTATCCAAAGGCGAGAAAGCGCGTTTCATTTGCAAATAGACCACCAATAAAGCCAGCGATACAAATGCCAAAATAGCAATCAGTGTATAAAGCACCTCATGCGTTTTAATTGCATGAATTTCATCGGTATTACGAACCAACACCACCGCACCTAACCATTCTTTTGCTTGATTCAAAATAGGCAGGTTAATCGCTGTAAAATGATGATTCTGTGTAGAAAAATCTTGATGAACGCCTTTTTTCTCACTCGGCAACTGGGAAAGTTCCGCTATTGTTTCTTGGGAAAGTTGACCAAAATGTCCACCAATTTGTCCATTTTGATAACGCAAAACAAAACCAAAAGAACCATTACCCCCCTTCACCAAGTTATTCAAATACTTATCAAACTTCTGTACCAGCACAATCCCACCGCTTGGCTGACCACGATGTACATACAACGGAAAAGCTAAAGCGATCAGCGGCTCTCCTTGTGCAGAAGTTACGGTATCCATAATCACCTTCTGCTGCTGTAAAGCAAGATGTAAAAGTGCTTGCGTATGAAGGGAGGCTTTCTCTGGAAGATTCACCAATACACGCCCACTGCGATCAAACGCTTGGATACCACTGACAATATGACTTGCCTTTAGTCGTTTAAAGTTTGTTGCCAAGATTTTACTAGCTGCCGAAGCCTGCTGAGCATCCAATGCCGTTTTTAAAGCTTCATTTCGCGTAAATGCAAATTGCTGATCATACAGCTGCCTAAAACCTGCCAAGCGATTACTATCAATCATCAATTGTGCATTTTTCAAGTCCACACTGGACTGCTCTTGCATAATCTGAGATTGACCGAACCCCATCAATACAGTTGCTAAAACAGCGGTCAGAATAATCAATACGCTGCTTAACAGGGTAACTTTATTACGAATCGAAAAATTCATCTTCTTACTCCTCACTCAACAGGGTTTAATGCATTACGCCAAGCAGGATAGCCCGTACGATAATAATAAACTTTGGTATACCCCCAGCTCACCGCTTTTTTTGAAGCGTGCGCACTACGGTGACATTTCAAACTATTGCAATAAAAGACCACAGGTTCATCTTTAGCAATGACCTGTGCTAAATTTTCTGGCGTAAACTGGTGATGCAACTCAATATGGGTTGCCAATGGAATGCGTCCAGCCTCCCAATCGGAATTGCTACGAACATCAATAAACTTAATTCCCTGCTCGAATAGCTGTTTCGCTTTCTGCGTATCAATTGTCGTGGCACCTGCCACTGTTGCGGGCGAATCCGCCTTTGCCCATACCTGACTCGATAAAGCGGCAAAAATTGCCACCCCAACCAAGCCTTTCATTAAGTACTTTAAGCCTTGAACGACCATTATCGTCTCCTTATTTCACTTCGAAAAACATTGTCTTTAAGTCAACTAAGCAACCTCTATACCAACTACATCTATTCATTCTTGACCAACTGCCCCAACTCAATCACGGTTCCTGTGGCATAAATATTTTTAAACAGATAGTCCACTGTCTGCCAAATCACCTCAGGACCTGGCTCAATGGGAATGGCATTTTTAGCCAAGCGGTCTTGTCGATAGATCTCATCATCCTCTTCATTAAATAGAATCAGCCCAGGTGCAATTTCATTCACCTTAATATTAGGCGCAAAGCGTTTAGCAAAGGATTGGGTCAAACTGCTCAAAGCCGCTTTAGAGGCCAAATAAGCCGCATAATCTGCCGCACCCCTTTTTGCTTTGCAATCGGTGATATGCACAATGTCCGCCCTCTCACCCTGCTCAACAGCTCTCAGTAACCAAGGCTCACAGAGCTGGTTCACTTCATAAGGCACCTTAGCATGTACCGTAAAAAGTTGCTCCCAAAGCTCAGGATGTGCCGCCACCTCCGCATCCGTTTCCCAAATCGATGCATTGTGAATCACCCCTCGTAAACTCTGAACAGACTGGAGCGCCGCTTCAAGCTTTGACATCGCTTGAGGTTGATTAAAATCTACCTGTATCCCTACTGCCCCCAAGTCTTGCAATGCTTGCACTTCAGGTCGAAAAGTGCGATAGGTAAACAGCACGGGATAGGCCGTCTGCTGTAAAAACTGCTCCGCCAAATAAAACCCAATCCGCTGACCCGCTCCAGTTATTAAAACGGCCTTCTCCATTTTTCGTTCCTATGCTCATCCTATGCTCATTTTTATCGCTATTTTATCCCGTTCAACCCACAGACACATTCATAAAAAAAATGTATAATGAAATGCTAATTTGAATTTATCTTTATGAGAATCGTATATGAAAAATCGCAGTTTTGACCTTGTTATTGTAGGAGGCGGCATCACCGGTGCGGCGCTGACTTTTATGATGTCCCGTTATAGCCAGATCAAATCGATTGCCGTACTCGAAAAATACGGTTCGCTCGCCCCCCTCAACTCCAGTGCTCGAAGCAATAGCCAAACCTTGCACTGTGGTGATATCGAAACCAACTACACGCTTGAAAAAGCCAAGCAGGTGAAGCACACTGCCAATATGATTGTCCACTATAAAAACCTCGTGGAGCATAACGATTTTCTCTACAAGTTCCCCAAAATGATTTTAGCGGTCGGTGCTGAAGAGTGTGCAAGACTGGAAAAACGCCACCACGAATTTAAAGACGCCTTCCCCTACATGGAACTCTGGGATGCCAAAAAGATTGCCGAAGTTGAACCCAAAGTGGCCACCAAAAATGGACAACCTCGTCCTGAAAAAATTCTCGCCTCAGGCTGCACCGATGAATATTGTGCCGTCAACTATGGCAACCTCTCCAAATCCTTTATCCAAGAAGCACGCAAAGGGGGGGCAGAAATCAGCGTCAACCTCAGCTGCGAAGTTGAACAAATCAAAAAATTCGATGATCACTATGAATTGCACACCCCACAAGGCACCTTCCACGCCAAATTTGTTGTGGTTTCTGCGGGTGCGCATAGTCTATTGCTTGCCAATCAACTCGGCTATGGACTCGACCTCTCCATTCTCCCCATGGCAGGCAGTTTCTACTATGTACCCAAAATGCTCAACGGCAAAGTCTACACCATGCAAAATGATAAACTCCCCTTTGCTGCCATTCACGGTGACCCCGACCTCGTCGAACCCAATAAAACTCGTCTTGGCCCCACTGCCCTTGCCATCCCTAAGCTCGAACGCTACACAGGCGGTACCTATTGGGATTTTTGGAAAAGCCTCAAGCTCGACACCAAAGTCCTCAAGGTATTTTGGGATCTAATGAAAGACAGCACCATTCGTAATTACATTTTCCGCAACTTCCTATTTGAAGTACCCAAATTGCGTGAAAAACTCTTTGCCAAAGATGCTCAAAAAATTCTGCCTGACGTGACCCCTGAAATGGTCTCCTATGCCGAAGGCATCGGTGGCGTACGCCCACAGGTGATTAACAAAACCACCAAACAGCTTCAGCTGGGAGAAGCC
>JALUXI010000018.1 GCA_027019045.1 Piscirickettsiaceae bacterium
CAGTGGCGGAGGTAGCTTTAAAAGTCAGTTTAAAAAAGCGGATAAATCAGGTGCCGCCTATGCAGTCGTATTGGGCGAGCAAGAGGTGATGGATCAAAAAGCGATCATCAAACCATTGCGTGAACAGGCTGAACAGGTCAAAGTAGATTGGACCGAATTAATGGATGAATTAGCAAAGAGGGTGAAAGTATGAACCGTTATGAAACTGAAGAAGAACAAGTAGAGGCAATCAAAAATTGGTGGCAGAAAAATGGTACCCAGTTGCTGTTAGGGATTTTGGTGATTACGCTTGCTTATAGTGGTTGGCAGTATTGGAAAAATAAACAGTATGCAGACTCTGTGTACGCTTCATCCGTTTTTGAGGCATTGCAGGTTAGAGCCGAACAAGGCAAACTAGGCGATGTGGCGCGAGAAGGCTTAAAGTTGATGGAAGCCCAGCCTGAGAGTCCTTACTCAACGGGCGTGGCGTTAATTCTGGCGAAGTTTTATATGCAGAAGGGTGAGCAACAGCAGGCGGAAGATAACTTTAAGTGGGCAGCCGAGCATGCACCAGACAATAGCCTAAAAACAGTAGCGCAACTGCGATTGGCTCGTTATTATGCGGAGCAGAAGGCGTTTGAGAAAGCACAATCTACTTTAGCGGCTATTAAGAAAGATGCGTTGGTTCCTGCAGAAAAAGCAAATTATGACTATGTCTCAGGCATCATTGCACTGTTGAATCACCAAGCCGCAGAAGCGAAGCAAGCTTTTGCTCAAGTGGTTGCCAATGAGAAAGCAGACAAGAATTTAAAAGCTGTTGCACAGTTGCAATTGGATGATTTAAGTTAATGTCTCATTTTAAGTCGCTCAAAACGGGTATTTTGGTAGCAGTACTGGGGATTTCAGGATTTTTGGTCGGTTGCTCGAATACGCCGACCCTGCCGCCGCCTACGCCTTTGCCCAAAATGAGTCAAACCGATGAGTTGCAACGGCAGTGGCAGCTGCTGATGGGGCAGACTTCGGATTCCGACGCAGTGGGTTTAAATATAGCGATTGATGATACGGTTCAGCCTGCTCATCTTTACAGTGCGGCCACAGCAGGTTGGTTGACAGCGATTAAAGCTGCACCGCAAGATCGCTGGACGGACCAGGTTATTTGGCAGAAAAAGCTGAATGAAGTGATTACGGCAGGCCCTGTCATTCAAGGAGAAAGCCTTCTGTTTGGCACCAATAAAGGCAGTCTTTATGCCTTGGATAAGCAGACGGGTGCCTTGCGTTGGCAAGCTTTTTTAAGCAGCGAAGTAATGGCACCGCCTGTGATGGCAGAAGGTAAGCTGTTTACCCGTACGGTTGATGGCAAGTTGTATGCTCTGGATGCGAAAACGGGTCAGCAAATTTGGGTGATTGAACATGAAATGCCCAATCTTTCTTTGCGAGGTGCCGCCCCTGTGACCGTTGCCAATGGTGTGGTATTTGTTGGCTGGGAGACGGGAGTGGTGGAAGCCTTATCTGCGGCCAGTGGACAGCAGCTTTGGCAGCAGCGAGTTTTAACCCCGCATGGCCGCACGGATCTTGAACGGATGGTCGATTTACAGACCCAGCTCAAGCTCCAAAATGGGCGGTTATTAGTATTTGGCTATCATGGCAAGTTAGTGGCGTTGAATCCTCAGAGTGGCTTACCCTATTGGGTGAAGTCAGTTTCGGGTTATCGCAACCCCGTGGTGGATGATGTTGCGGTCTATGTGGTGACGGATCAAGATCAGGTGCAGGCGTATGATTTGCAAACAGGCGCTTTACGGTGGCAACAGACACAGCTGGATCACCGTCGTTTAGGCAATCCTCACTGGGGGCAGTTGCATGGACGAAAAGAGCTTTGGGTTGGAGATGGTTATGGTCGTATTGAGCGATTGGATCCACTTGATGGCACGCTACTGGGCTACTTTACCCATGAGCAAGGTACGGCGATTGTCAAATTAAAGCCTGCGGGTGTTCAGCCGCCGCATCTTTATGTCCAAGATGAAGAGGGTTATCTCACCCGTTATGCCATCCAACCCACTGACTTAGAACAGTTTAGACAACGGTTTAAGGATACAAAGACCCAATGAGTAAACCTGTGATCGCCCTTGTGGGGCGACCCAATGTTGGCAAATCGACGCTATTTAATCGGTTGACACGCACTCGAGATGCCATTGTGGCCGATTACCCTGGCTTAACCCGTGATCGTCAATACGGCACAGGGCGAGTCGGTTCTCGTCCTTATATTGTGGTCGATACGGGCGGTTTGAGTGGTGAAGATGTCGGTGTTGATCCCTTGATGGCTTCTCAAGTGACGGCGGCATTGGAAGAGGCAGATGCGGTGCTATTTCTAGTGGATGGACGAGGCGGCTTAACCCCTGCAGATGAAGAGATTGCACGGTTCATTCGCCAATTTGATAAACCTGTCTATCTGCTGGTCAATAAGACCGAAGGCTATGACAAAGAGCTGGCTGCCTCCGATTTTTACCAGCTTGGGCTGGGCGATCCTTATCCGATTGCAGCGGCACATGGCGATAATGTCAATCCTGTGATGGAAAAGGTGCTAGATGAGATTCCGATTAAAGAGGATGAAGTCGATGAGCTGGAGTTGGATGAACATCCAGGGATTCGAGTCGCTGTCATTGGTCGACCCAATGTGGGGAAATCCACCTTAATCAATCGCATGATTGGAGAAGAGCGGGTGGTGGCCTTTGATATGCCTGGTACCACTCGAGACAGTATTTATGTTCCCTTTGAACGAGACGGTCAGCTTTATACGCTGATTGATACCGCTGGGGTGCGCAGACGCAAGAAGGTATCTGAAGCGATTGAAAAATTCAGTGTCATCAAAGCGATTGAAGCGATGGCGAATGCCCATGTGGTGATTTTGGTGGTGGATGCGTCTGAAGGCATTACCGATCAAGATTTGACCTTATTAGGGCATGCATTGGAGTCGGGACGAGGCTTGGTGATTGCGCTGAATAAGTGGGACAACCTCAGTCATGACCAACGAGAAAAGGTCAAGCATGAGCTGGAATATAAGTTGCAGTTTGTGGACTATGCAAAAAAACACCTGATCTCTGCACTGCATGGAACAGGTGTGGGCGACCTCTTTAAGACAGTTAGACGAGTGTACGATGCAGCCATGCGTCGAGTCTCGACTTCAGCCCTCAACCGTGTATTAGAGCAGGCAGTGCAGGATCACCAACCGCCTTTGATTGGCGGACGACGAGTGAAGTTACGCTATGCCCATTTAGGCGGCTTGAATCCGCCTAGAGTGGTGATTCATGGTAATCAAGTCGATAAGTTACCGCAAGCCTATACCAAATATTTGATGAATGTCTTCCGCAAGGCATTTAAATGGGAAGGCACGCCTGTGCATATTGAGTACAAGGTGACCGAGAACCCCTTTGAAGGACGCAAAAACCGCTTTGCCGAACGCAAACTCAGTGCGGCGAAGACCAAAAAACGAGAAGTGAAAGCCCAAAAGCAGAAGCTGAAGAAAAAGAAACAGCAGAAGCGAAGAACACATTAAAGAGAGCTTTGCACGAGATGGCTCCACGGATAAAAAAGGCTAAAATTCCCCGACTCTTCGTTGAAAAACTTGGCAATAGCTGGCTATTGCCTGCGTTTTCCGCCTCGATTCGAGAAATTTTATCTCTTTTTTCTCTCGCGTCCCACTCATGCAAAGCTCTCTAAAAGAATGAACCTCATGCCTGCCAATGCAGGCATTATTTTTTAAGGTGAAAAATGACCAGTCGAATCCGTGAAATCCCATACAACTATACCTCCTTTTCTGATCGTGAAATTGTTCTACGATTTTTAGGGCAGCAGGGCTGGGAGACCATTGAGGCGTTACGCAACGCCCGTGGTACAGGCCGCTCCGCCAAAATGTTATTTGAGGTATTGGGAGATATGTGGGTGGTGACACGAAACCCTTATATCCAAGACGACTTGATTGATAATCACAAACGGCGTGATGCCTTGATTGCTGCGTTGAAGCACCGTTTGAAACAGGTGGAAGCACGATTGAATGGCAATGCCAAAGCGGAAAAGTTGGTGCAGCAGGTGCATGCCGCCGTGGCAGAATTTGCGGCTTGGTTTCCAGAACAGGAAGCCTTGCGACAAAAAGTATTGAGCCGTCTTAAAAAAGTCACCCGTGAAGATAATATTGATTTTAGCGGGTTAGCAAGAGTCTCTCATGCCACCGATGCGACTGATTGGCGGGTGGAGTTGCCACTGGTGGTGGTCAGTCCTGATACCGAGCAGGAAGTGATAGAGGTCGTCGATGCCTGTATCAAGCTCGGTTTGGTGATGATTCCACGGGGGGGCGGAACAGGGTATACAGGTGGAGCGATTCCGTTGGTGGAAAACTCTGTCGTCATCAACACTGAAAAGCTGGAATATCTCAGTCTGGTTGAGCAGGTTGAGTTGCCTGAGATTGGCAAGGTGCCAACAATCAAAACAGGGGCAGGGGTGGTGACTCGCCGTGTGTCTGAACAGGCAGAAGCCTTTGGGTATATGTTTGCCGTGGATCCGACTTCGCAAGATGCGTCCTGCATTGGTGGGAATATTGCCATGAATGCGGGG
>JALUXI010000019.1 GCA_027019045.1 Piscirickettsiaceae bacterium
CACTTTGATCGGTAAAGAATTGAATGACGATGGCACCATCAAGAACCCTATCAAAGCGATGTGGGAGTCTGGTTCAGCCTTCATCACCCCGCCAGGTTGGTGGCATTCTCATCATAATGAATCGGATGAAGATGCCATTGTGTTGCCGATTCAAGATGCCGGTTTAATTATGAATATGCAAGTCCTTGACTTTGACTATGTGAAATAACCGATGAATACACAAGATTATACAATTGCCGTCGTTGAAGATGACCCAGTCCAACTAGATACTTTGTGCACCGCTTTGGCTGACCAAGGGTTCAAGCTGGCTTGTTATGAGAGTCGTCAAGAGGCAGAAGCGGGGTTTGAAGAGTCTTTGCCCGATTTAGTCATTTCTGACATCATTTTGGGATCTGAAGTGGATGGAGGATTTGATCTCGCGCGAACTTTAATGAACTATGACCGCCCTATTCCTGTTATTTTTCTATCTGAACGACAATCGGAGTTTGATATTCATACAGGACATGCGCTGGGTGCTATTGATTACTTGCCTAAACCTATCTCTTTAACAGTGCTTTCAGCCAAAGTCAAAAACTTGCTGCGATTTACCCAACAAGGCAGTGGGCGAAGTAGCGGCAAGCTCCCACATTTGACTTTTGCTGACGATCAACTCAAAGCTTACTGGCACGACCAGCCGTTAGAGCTCACTGCAACCGAGTATGAGATGCTTAAACATTTTGCGGATGCTGGACCTGAGTCAGTTGTTACTTATCAAAAGTTACAGGAATCGACTCAAGGCGTTGTGGAACGAAATACACTTAATACTCACATCTGTCGCATTCGCAATGCATTTAAAAAAATCACGCCTGAGTTTAATCACATCCACAACTCTTACGGCAAAGGCTATTATTGGCAAGATAAAAGCTAGTTAAATGAAAATGCCAACCACTGCTTTGGGCAAGTCGTTTCTACAACGATTTCGCCCCCAATTTCGCCTTTCCATCCGCACGCGTTTTTTCCTATTGCTGTTTCTCTTAAGCCTCCTGCCTTTTATCGCCTACCGATTTGCTTTAGATCTACATCGCCTGCTTCTGGAAAACCAAGCGATTATCCAACAACAAACGGTTGAGAACTTAGCCCTGATTTTGGAAAATAGAACCGATCTCTGGGCTATGCAAATCGAAAAAGGGGTGCCTAATCATCTTCCACATTTGAACCTTAAACAATCGTCCCTATGGGTGGTGAACGAGCAAGGACAAACCAGCTATGTGGTCGGAAACCTCCCGCCCGCACCGAAACAGTCGCCCTATTTACAAGATCCTTTGGCTTTTATAGGCTATGCCTTTATACAAACTTTTTCAAAACTGATCCCCTACAGCATCCCCTATCCCTATCCTCAAAGTGATCATCCTGAAATCACACTGATTACCCATGCATTACGAGGCGAAACCTACCAACAATATCGGTTAGACAATCATGGTCGACCTGTTACTCTAATGTCTGCTACACCTGTTCTCATCAATCAACACATTATCGGCGCACTGATTCTTGAACAGCGGTTAGACACCCTCTTTGGCCCCACCATGTTACGCTTTTATCACTTAATCGGTCTCTCTTCGATTATTTTTCTCGTGGTCATTTTAGGGCTGGTACTCTATACACTTTCCCTTTCAAAACGGATTATTCGACTGGATGATGATGTTAATCGCGTATTCCATCTCGGTAAAACGGTACTCGGCGCTTTTCCCGATGTGCAAAAACAGAAAGATTACGATGAAATCTCTCAGCTCCGTCACCACATCTACCAAATGCTCAGCCAATTAGAGGGCTATGAACATTACCTTAAACAGTTGCCTAAAATGCTACGACATGAATTACATAATCCCTTGAATCGTCTGAATATGGCTCTTAGCTTGATGGAAAAAGGTCACTCTGAACAACAATTAAAGTATGCACAAAGAGCCGTCGAACAGCTCAAAAAAATTATCAACAGCCTTTCTGAAGCGAATAGTATTGAAGAAAGCCTAGCGCAACATCCTCCAGAAACCTACCCGCTTGATGAAATGTTAAGGGCTTATTTTGATAATTTAAAAGAGACTTACCTAGGTGAACACCTTTTGGTTCAATGTCAGCTTCCTCATCCAACTCTTGTGAAGGGGGATGGATTTATGATGGAACAATTACTTGATAAGTTGATTAGCAATGCAATGGATTTTAAAAAAGAGGGGACACGGATAGAAATCCATTGTCAAAAAAATGGACAAAAAGTTGTGATTGAAGTGATTAACCAAGGACAATTCTTACCCGAAGGAAAAGAGAAACAAATTTTTGATGGAATGACCTCAATTCGTCCTATTAACAGTGATGAAGAAGCTCATTTAGGACTTGGACTTTATATTACCAAATTGATTGCAGAATACCATGGAGGCAAGATTGAAGCTTATAATCTAATAGCTCAACATAAAGTGGTATTTAAAATGTCGCTACCTCTATTTTAGGCATCCTGAAAATAAGCCTCCTTTTTGCCTACAAAGTGCTCAACTTGTTTGTTGACTAGGTAAATGTGAAGTAAGATCTTTCACTTTTCTAATCCAAGGCGAAATGCCTTTCTGTGATTTAATCTTTCGTGCTTGATTGCCCGCTTCATTTTTAGAGGTATAACTGCCTAAAATTAACACAAATCGACTCTGTCCCCTTACCTTTTGTGGCACAATTTTACCTTCTTTCAACCCCTTACGACGCTTAAAGCTTTCTAACTGCTGTTTATCCGTCATGCTTGCCAACTGGAGGGTGTAATTGAATAGAGGTTGAGAAATCAACCAATGACTGTCTCCTGTATAGCTCGCTGAAGCCACTTTTGGGTGATTTGGCTGTGTGGCGGGTTTAACTAAAGTGACAACAGGAGCATTAGGTTTCAATGTTTCAGAGACTTTAGGCGGAATAACCTTTTTTACTTTAGGGATTTTTGTCGATTTAACTCTTTGAGGCAGTTGATAGGGGGTATGCTTTTGAGTGTCAGGTCTATCGGCGGGTACTTGTTGATGTATTTTTAAGTATTTCAAAATAAGATTGAATTTTGCATCCATCTTTTGTTCTAGATGTTGTGTATATTGAGAGAACTTCTCATCTAGGATTTGTTGAGTGACTAAAATATTTGGATCAGGAGAAATATTTTGTGATGATGAAGATGCTTGAAACGATTGTTGAGAGCGAGAGGTTTTTAAGGATTGCACCTGCCGTTCAAGTTGATTTAGTTTTTTCTCAATTTGCTCTAATTTTTTTTGTACCTCCATTGCTTCAGGTCCCACCCCTGTTGCTGTTTTAAGCTGTTTAACTTCTTTGGTCAGTTCAACAACTGTTTGTTTTTGTGCTTGATTCTCTGATGCTACTGATTCCACTGCATCATTTAAAGTGACATAAACTAATCCCATCACCCCCATCACAGTTAATAAAAGTGTAAACATAATAATAACACCAAAAAATGTAGATTTTTGATGACTGATTGATGGTTGTATTGTGGAGGTGGTTGTTTTCTTGGCGTTGGATTTTGTGGCTCTGGCCATAGTATCCTCCCTCTCAGGCGTAGGCGAATTGGAAGTTGAAGCAGTTTTAGGTTCAGTTAACAGATGTTTGTCATCATCAGGAATGACTTCTTGAGCTGCTTTTAAAAAGTCTTGCAGACTCATTTCAGCTTCTGCTGGATCACGATCATTGGTACCACTTTGTTGCTTAGCCAACCGTGCTTCTTCTTCAATCTTTCGAAGTAGCTCTGCCCGTTCTTTTTCCAATTCTGAAATGGTTTGTGCCATATCTACTTTTTAATTACATTACAATATGATTCATTTTAACAAAAAGGCGATACAAAAAGGATTTGATATGAGTAATCTTGGACAAGCAGTGTTAATCACCATTGGGCTACTGTTCGCTTCACTTCTAGTTGTTGGGCTTGCCATGTGGGGACTGTATCGATTCTTTTCTGATGCTAAAGAAGGTAAAACAGACAAGGGTGAAGTGGGTGAATCTAATCTGGACTAATATCCCCATCCATATAAAACCACTGTGCATCCTCATAAATAAAATAGCTTCGTTCCTGCATCACACCTACTTGACCATTTTGAATAAAAATAGCTTTAAAGGTGACCCAGCCCTCATTTCTTGCTTCGGTGCTATCAAGCACATCGAGCTTAATCCAGTTTAACCCTTCTTCGAACACGATTTCATCAGGGCGAGTGGTGGTGCCATGTCTGTAATAAGTATTCTGCCTTTTTGAATGAAAAAGCAGTATATCGAGAACGCATCAACTGTTCACAGCTTTGAGGTTGAGCTTGATTGAGGTGGTATAGCTGGCAGCACGCCGCATAATGCTTGCCTGAGCCGCATGGACACTTATCTTGAATTATCATTTTTTCTGTTCCCATTGAATTAAACTCAATTGTGACTGCTGCCAAACCCTCAACATCAATAATATCGCAGCTAAACTCAACCCTAAAACAATGCCTAACCAAAATCCTTGAACCCCCATTGGAGAAGTGATCCAGTCGGTAAAGGCCAAAAGATAGCCCTCCCCTAAACCAATCCCCCAATAGCAGATAAAA
>JALUXI010000020.1 GCA_027019045.1 Piscirickettsiaceae bacterium
GCCTTCACCTTTAATATTAATCCGGTAGAAAAGCAGTTCAGTTTTGCGAGAGATAAAGACCTTTTTCAAGGGGTTATAGCTATCGGTATAAACCTGTACAAATAGCTGATCTTGAAAAAAATGCAAGCTTTTATGCTGAATCATCTCTAGCAGGGTCAAGCTTAAAGTTCTGGGGTTAAGAATATGACTTTCAATCATCAAGCTAAGGGTGAGTGCTCCCATTTTAACCTGATTAACTTGTATATCATTTGAGGTCTGTGTAAAACTTTTAGCATTCAAAAATTCATAGGTACAAAACCACCCTGAAAGGTGTTGAGCTAGAATGGCTTTTTGCCAATCGTCATCTGTTCCAATAGGATTGACGATCTTTGGTAAACGCTCAACCTTTAGGATGAGGTTAAAACACCAAAAACCATGGACATTTCCATAATCTATCAGGGTGTTGAGTGATTGAATGATCGTGATTAAATTCTCAATTGAGAACTTTGAACTTCCTAGAGCAGAGGCAATGTCATTTTCCAAGCCTGAAAATCTTCTGGCTTCTATACGGCAATAGCAATAAAAGTCTGCTTTACCCAGTAAAAAGTGAAGGATTTTTTTAGCCTGCTTTTTTTGTATTGAGTCAAGGTGAGACTCAAGCAGTCGATGAGTCATCTGGATATCTTGAACAGAGAGGTTGTCGTATAAAGTAAAGCCGCCTCTTTGCCAAAAATCTAGGATATTTTGTTGATAAGAGTAGATGAGGTATTTCATTAGTCAAAAGGAGATTTGAGCTTTAAATCTAACACGATCCGTTCAATCGCTTTGGCAATGGTGTTTTGATAATCTAAGGGGTTGAAAAAAGAGGCTAAATTCCAAGTTTCAGTACCATAGTGCCTGTGCCCTAGATATTCATCGATGTATTCCGGATTGATATTTCTTTCCAATAGAGAAGATCTTAAAAAGTGCCGATTGGCGTTTGGTTTGAGTTGTTCTACAGGATATCTAAATAGGGGAGGAATGATATTTACCGCTTGTGTCCGAGTGTAAGGCATGACACGAATGGATTTTTTTCTATAGTTATATTTGAGCAAAACAAAGCCTGGGAATCGCTCCGACTTTATCAATAAACCTTTCCAGGTGTGCGTATTTTTGAGCTTCTCGTTATAGAGGTCGGAGACCTTAATAAGACGACATTTTCTGAAGTATGCAATTGATTTTTTCACCCACTGCTCATAATGATCTTGAAGCCTGAGCACTTGGTGTGGAACATAAACCAAGTGAGTGTTGTAGCCATTATTGATATTTTTATCATTCAATGTCACAAAGTTATTTTTAACCAGTTGATTTTTGTAAATATAGGGGTTGGTGGTGTTTCGTGTGGCAACAACGAGTGAGAGCACCGTCTCAAAGTAAAGTGTTAAAAGGTTGTAAACATCAATGTGTTGTTCTATTGAAAAATTTTTAGGCTCACCATTAACTAACTCAGCAAGGTGAAAAGAGGCTTGGTTGAGCCAGTCGGTAATGGGATATTTCTTGGGGCGGAAGGGGTTACCAATGGAAGTGAACTTTTTAGGGTTACAGGGCTTAAAAGGTGGGAGCTTGTAACCAAAATTAAGCTTCAGTGTTTTACGGTAAATGTTCAGAACCTTTGAAGCATCGATAGTGGTGTAGTGCTTATGGGTTGAGGCCATGATATCTTCTCTTCCTGATAGGAGAGAAACGCTCCATAAATCACCATTGGCATATCTTAATGCCAGATAGGGCGTATGGTTCTGGATCATCGTTAAGGTACACCGCCGGTCAAGTCCGATTTTTTCTGTCATTTTACGAAGAGATTCTTCCAAAGATTTTTGTCGAACTTTATCTGAAATGACTTCTCCTGACTGCAGGCTTTCTTGGTTTTTACGAAAGTACTGGTGTAAGCAGTTTTGAATGATTTCTTGAATAACGGGAGGTAAAGGTAGAGGAAGGGTGTTTTGTGCTTTATAGTAAAGGTCTGGGTTAATGTTTATCGTAATGTAGTTGTAAGAGGGAATGGGAAGCCATAGTAGGCTGCAATCTCTTAAAATACAGGGGGCAGAAGGATCGAGTTGACTTGGATCAGAGATTACCCTTAATCGGTGGGATTGTTTGAGGTTGTAGCCAGTTGTCAGACTGATGCAAATTAAAACTAAAGCCCTTAAATCACTTTCGGAAGTAGATTTGAGTTGGCTTTTCTTTTGAGCATAGTTCAGTATTTGGGAAATTTCTGATGGGGTGAGTGTTTTTTTGAAAAACTGGTTATAGAGTGCAACATGACGAGCCTTAAGGTTTAAGTTAATGACTTGCACCTCGGGGACGACGGTTTGATCTTCAACTGATTCAGCAATGAATAGCTCATCTGATAACTCATCTTTACTGAGATCTGCCTCAATCAGATCTTGAAGCTGTGTATCCTTAAATGGGTTAAGATTGGTTTTGTGCAGTAGCGTAATAGGTTTTTCATCTTCTAATACCTCTGGAAAGATAGCTAGGTTATCGGTGACAATCCAGTGCTTCTGCTTTTTGGAACCTTTTCCACCACCCCCACCTCCTCCTGAGGAGGATTTCTTGTTTTTGTTCCTCCACAGCCTTGAGACAAAGTGCACAATATCACTCAAAGGTGGGTGCTCAGCGAGCTTCTGTTTATTTATAAAAGCTTCAAGGATGGCAGTAAACTGTTTAAAATTTTCACAAAATTTCAAGTCATTCAGGTCACGAAGATGAACTAAATCTATGCCTCGTAAGGCTCTCTCTATTGATATAAAAGAAGAAAGGCGCTCAGGATTAAAAAAATGGGCATTCCATACCACTGAGCGAATGATGGCGTGCCTAGCAAGAAGTTCTCTTGTTTCGGTTGAAATGACCTCTTCATAGGGCTCCAAAAAAGAGGCGTACACAGGATGGGAAACATGTAAACCATGAAATGCACGCCTAACTTGAGTATCTGTATCAGAGCAACCATGCTTCCTAAGTTCACTCAAAAAAGTTGGCAGTGATAGTGTTGGGAATTGTTCAGAAAAACCTTCTAGGTACGGAAGAGATTTTTGAGCGAGGTAAGCAACCTCACGATAGTCGTCATGAATATAACCCTTCGTATTAAACAGGGTGTGATGTGTTAACAGGGCAAAATCAGCCAGAAAGTTTTCAAGAACATGAACTACAAAAGCAATCGGCTTTATAACTTTGGTTTTTTGCCCTTTTATTGGAGTATGGGCAGGAGGAATTAAAAAGTTATACAACTTATTCGCTTCATCTTCATCCAAATTGGGAATGGTTAAAAAAGGGTTTACAGGATCAATTAGCTTTTTTAAACCATTTAGATCTTGAAGAAATAACCTTTTACGAATATTATCTACTTTTGAATTGGGCTTACCCATTAGATATAAATTTAGATTGAATATGGAATGTCAATCCTAATATAGCCCATTGCTCAACTTTCCGCAAGTGAAAAAGTTCCAAGTTTGGATTTTTTAAGTACCTAAACCTACATAAAATGAAAAATTTATATGGTAGAAAACTGTCAGAAAAGCTTATTTGAAGGGGGGTTTGGTAGGATTATGCATGAGAGCAAAGGTGTGTAGAAATTGATTTTCAATCCTTTGCTCTACCGACTGAGCTATGCGACCAAAATTTGATTCGCGTATTATATAGACGGGCCTAGAGGCTGTCAAACCTATTTTTGCAAAAAATGAATTTTTTGTCGTGTGACAAATTTGTGACAAATCTGTGACAAAGTTAAACCAAAACACGCCTGTTTGACATAAGGACTAAATATTTAGTCTTTACCATTTTTATTCGTTTCTTCCTGATCTGGGGCAAGTTCAAATAGGTCGCAAATATCGCATTCAAAATAACGACATAATTTTTCAATGGCTGAAAGTTCAACCCTATGAGCCTCTTCTTTATATAGCAAAGAAATAGTATTTCTATGCAGCCCCGTTTCTCGAGCGACATCTGAAATCTTGACCTTTTTCTTGCCCATTAACACTGATAGATTGCATCTAACCATATAAAACACCCTGAAAAGTTAAAAAATGCCTTGCAAGATGAAATGTTTTTGTTTAATATTACATCTAGCAGGGCATTTTTATGTTTTGCATTAAAAGTTGTCTTGGTAGTATACATAAAGGAGTATGTTATGTCATTTACATATTTAACCACGGATGAGCTTGCAGAGCGCATTAAGTACAATCCACGTACGATTAGAAACGACCTAAAAGATAGCGTCCTTCTAGAGGGTCGACACTATATTAGGCCTTTTGGTCAGAGAAAGATTCTATTTATCTGGGAAAACATTGAAGAGGATATGTGCAAACCTTCTTCGGAAGCCGCATTTGCAGTGCCAATGGCTAATGGGGGGGTATGTTATGGGTAATATTAGAGCCTGAATTCGTATCATAAGTGCATAACCTTCAGCCCTTAATTTAATTGTGAAGAAATCATTTTGCCTGAATTCAACTAATAAGTGCATAATCCATTAACTTTCTCATATCG
This sequence comes from Piscirickettsiaceae bacterium, assembly GCA_027019045.1. Classification (GTDB taxonomy): domain Bacteria; phylum Pseudomonadota; class Gammaproteobacteria; order Thiomicrospirales; family Thiomicrospiraceae; genus JALUXI01. The sequence continues at coordinate 4,498 of JALUXI010000020.1, forward strand.
ACGCCCGTAGATTCCAGAAATGCCTCATAGGGGGTTCTAAATCCAAGGCATT
>JALUXI010000021.1 GCA_027019045.1 Piscirickettsiaceae bacterium
ACCGTTCGCTGGAATGAAGGCACCTCCTTCCCAATCCAAGCAGGACACGGCTGCATTGGTTGCTCTGAAGAGGGCTTCTGGGACAAAGGCTCCTTCTACTCTCGAGATACCGAGATGAACGCCTTTGGTGTAGAAGCGACTGCAGATAAGATTGGTATGACCGCCGCAGGTGTCGTGGGGGCTGCCGTGGCTGCTCACGCTGCCATGAGTGCCGTTAAAGCCGCCCAAAAGAAAGGAGATGAATAAGCATGAGCGTTTTAAACACCCCAAATAATTACAAGATGGACAACTCAGGTCGCCGAGTCGTGATTGACCCTGTGACTCGAATCGAAGGGCATATGCGTTGTGAAGTCAATGTCGATGAAAACAATGTCATCCAAAATGCCGTCTCCACTGGTACCATGTGGCGAGGGCTTGAAGTGATTCTTCGTGGCCGTGACCCACGAGATGCTTGGGCTTTTGTGGAGCGGATTTGTGGGGTCTGTACAGGTTGTCACGCCTTGGCTTCTGTGCGTGCCGTAGAAGATGCACTGGATATTAAAATTCCCTACAACGCCCATTTGATTCGTGAAATCATGGCGAAAACCTTACAGGTGCATGACCATATTGTGCATTTCTATCACCTACACGCTCTAGATTGGGTCAACCCTGTTAATGCTTTGAAAGCAGACCCCAAAGCAACCTCTGAGCTGCAAAAGCTGGTTTCACCTCACCATCCCAAGTCTAGCCCTGGATACTTTAAAGATGTGCAGAACCGCATTAAAAAGTTTGTCGAGTCAGGACAGCTTGGAATTTTCAAAAACGGCTACTGGGATAACCCCGCCTACAAACTCTCACCAGAAGCAGACTTAATGGCGGTCACCCACTATCTTGAAGCCCTAGACTTCCAAAAAGAGATTGTCAAAATCCATGCCGTTTTCGGTGGAAAAAACCCACACCCCAACTATATGGTCGGTGGTGTGCCTTGTGCCATCAACCTTGATGATGACATGGCCGCAGGCGCACCCATTAACATGGAGCGACTCAATTTTGTTAAAGCCCGTATTGAAGAAGCGATTGCCTTTAATAAAAATGTCTATGTTCCAGATGTCATTGCCATTGCTGCCTTCTATCGTGATTGGCTCTATGGCGGCGGACTCTCTGCAACCGATGTGATGGATTATGGCGCTTATCCCAAGGTGCCTTATGACAAATCGACCGACCAACTGCCAGGCGGCGCTATTGTCAATGGCGACTGGTCAACTGTACACCCTGTAGATCCTAAAGACCCTGAACAGGTGCAAGAATTTGTCACCCACTCTTGGTACAAATATCCTGACGAAACCAAAGGGCTTCATCCTTGGGACGGGATTACCGAACCCAACTATGAGCTGGGAGAAAACACCAAGGGTACCCGTACCAATATTGAGCAGATTGATGAATCCGCCAAATACTCTTGGATCAAATCCCCTCGTTGGCGTGGACACGCAGTGGAAGTTGGGCCTTTAGCACGCTATATCCTTGCCTATGTTCAAGGCGTTGAGTATGTCAAAAACCAAGTGGACTCCAGCCTTAAACGCTTCAATGCCGTATGCAAACTGCTTGACCCCAACCATCAGGACATCACTGACCTCAAAGCTTTTTTAGGCTCCACCATTGGTCGCACCTTAGCACGGGCATTGGAATCTGAGTATTGTGGCGACATGATGATGGATGACTTTAACAACCTCGTTGCCAACATCAAAAACGGCGACACCAGCACTGCCAATACCGAAAAATGGGAGCCTTCTACTTGGCCTAAGCACGCTAAAGGCGTGGGAACCGTGGCCGCACCACGGGGGGCTTTGGCACACTGGATTGTGATTGAAGAGGGCAAGATTAAAAACTATCAAGCCGTTGTGCCGACCACTTGGAACGGCTCACCAAGAGATGCCAAAGGCAATATTGGTGCCTTTGAAGCCTCTTTAATGGGAACCCCTATGGAACGCCCTGATGAACCCGTGGAAGTCCTTAGAACCCTACACAGCTTTGACCCTTGTCTGGCTTGCTCCACCCATGTCATGAGCGAAGAGGGTGAAGAGATGGCACGGGTCACCGTGAGATAAATAAGGAGAACTCAAATGAGTCACACAAACTTAACTGGCGTGGAAAAGGTCTATGTCTATGAAGCCCCTGTTCGCCTCTGGCACTGGATCAATATGCTCGCCATCTTGGTACTGGGGGTAACAGGCTACTTCATCGGCAACCCTTTACCCACCATGAGTGGCGAAGCGTCAGACCATTACTTAATGGGAACTATTCGCTTCTTACATTTCAGTGCGGCCTATATCTTTGCCGTCGGCTTTCTAGGGCGCATCTACTGGGCGTTTGTGGGCAATGCACACGCCCGTGAGCTGTTCTATGTGCCTATCTGGAAGGCAAGCTGGTGGCAGGGCTTTATTGAGGAACTTAAGTGGTACGCTTTCTTGAAAAAAGAACCCGCCAAACATGAAGGGCATAATCCTATGGCACAGTTTGCCATGTTCTTTATGTTCGTGCTTGGCTCTATCTTAATGATCGTCACAGGCTTTGCCCTCTATGGCGAAGGCACAGGTCCTGGTAGCTGGGCAAACAGCCTATTTAGCAGTTGGGTAATTCCGCTATTCGGTCAAAGCCAAGATGTCCACTCCTGGCACCGCCTAGGACTGTGGATTATCACCGTCTTTGTCATTGCCCATGTCTATGTCGCCGTACGAGAAGACATCATGTCCCGCCAAAGCATGGTCAGCACCATGATCAGCGGCTGGCGTTTCTTCAAAGACAAGCGCTAAAGTGTAGTGGTCACGATTTAATCTGACAGTTACCAGTTTTTCAGAAGTGACTGTCAGGTCAAGTTTAGCTTAACAACTTCTGTAGTGTTCAATAAAGATTTGTTGATAAACCCGCCCAACGCCTTTGAGTGTACCAACATAAAAGGTATCTTGAGAACCAAGGTAACCAAGATGGGCGGTTTCAATTTCGCCTAAAACCTCATCATCGTACTTTTTCTTTTCAAGCGCAACGACTTGCGCTTCTGTAAGAATAATCCCTTCTTTAGCAACCTTGTCTTCTAAGGCTTTGAGGCGATTTTAAAGTTGGCTAAATTATGACGCAGCCAAATACAGCGTACTCCACTGGGGGAAACAAATACGCCTTACTTTCGTAGCTCATTGCTGGCTCTTGCCTGACCGTGGGCTGGATAGTCTAGTGCGTATTGGACAACTGCGGCTTCTGCTTTGGTAGTGTTCAAAATTCTGTGTCATTAACTTATGATAATCTCAAAAGAGGACAGACACATGAACACAACCCAATTTGACTTCAACAAAGCACTAGAACAACTCCAAGCAGGGCAAAATCTAACAGGTGAAGGAGACCTACTCACCCCTCTGATCAAACAACTTACAGAAGCAGCGCTCAAAGCAGAGCTTGAACACCACCTTGCCCAAGACAGCTCACCTAACCGTAAAAACGGTACCACCAAAAAAACCGTCCAAACCAGTGTAGGCGAGTTCGAACTTGAAACCCCTCGTGATAGGAATGGCAGCTTTGAACCTCAATTGGTAAAAAAACGACAAACCAAACTCACCCCCGAAATAGATCAAAAAATCATCGGGCTATTCACCCTAGGCACCAGCTACAAAGACATCAAACACCATATCCAAGAACTCTATGGCATAGAAGTCTCTGAAGCCACAATCAGTGCCGTGACAGACCAGTTACTGCCACAATTGCAAGAATGGCAATCTCGCCCACTAGAAGCCGTTTATCCCATTATTTGGTTAGATGCCATCCACTACAAAGTTAAAGACAATGGACGATATGTCAGCAAAGCAGTTTATACGCTATTAGGACTGAATATTGAAGGAAAAAAAGAGCTACTAGGGTTATACCTATCTGAGAGTGAAGGTGCCAACTACTGGCTCTCAGTTTTAACAGACCTACATAATCGTGGTGTTAAAGACATCTTAATCGCCTGTATTGATGGACTCACAGGGTTTCCAGAAGCGATAGCCAGTATTTATCCAGAAACAGAAATTCAGCAGTGTATCATCCATCAGATCCGCAACTCAATGAAATATATTGCCTCCAAAAATCGTAAGGCGTTTATGGAGGATCTCAAACCTGTTTATCAGGCACCTACCAAACAAGCAGCAGAAGCTGCTCTTGAAGCTTTAGCTGAAAAATGGGGAAAACAGTATCCTATTGTAGTGAACTCTTGGCAACGGAAATGGGAGACATTAAGCGTTTACTTCAAGTACCCAGAGTATATCCGCAAGGTGATTTATACGACCAATGCGATTGAGGCAGTACACCGTCAATTCCGTAAGCTGACAAAGACGAAAGGTGGTTTTCCGAATGAGAATAGCTTGATGAAGCTGTTGTATGCAGGCATACTTGTGGCATCTAGAAACTGGACAATGCCAATTCAAAATTGGAGCTTGGCATTGTCTCAGTTGGCCATTCATTTTGAGGGACGGCTGGACAGCGTTTTAGATATTTAGTAATCTAGGCTGACACAGAATTATGAACACCCTCGTTAAGTACGGTTG
>JALUXI010000022.1 GCA_027019045.1 Piscirickettsiaceae bacterium
TTGGGGTTGAAACAAAAGGGAGGTTGAGCCGAAAATGGTTGGCTTGATGACAGCCGATTTTGCATTTATGGTCATGCCATTGGGCATCCAGACACTGTACACCGGGTAGTCGATTGACGGTTTGAATAATGGTGGCTTGGTTGAGGGATTTGGGGGGTTGGAGGCTGAGCCATTGGCGAGTCACCGCTTGGCGGTCTTTTTTGCCTGCATAGCCAAAAGCGGCGGGGGGAAGTTGGAGGGTTTGACTGAGCTGTTTAATCAGCCAGTCTGTATTTTGTCCTGTTTTCTCAATCCAGAGCCAGAGATGCTGTCCTATGCCGCTGAGGCTGAAGCCAAGCTGTTCTTCAACAATAAAGTCTTCAGGCTTGGCTTTAAGTTGGGCTTGGAGGGTTGGCTTGCCTAGGGCATAGGCAAGCTGGTCGAAACAGTACACTAGGCGTGAATGTCTTTTTCGGTGATAACCTGATTACGACCGTGTTCTTTGGCGTAGTAAAGTGCCTGATCTGAACGAGCAATAAAGGTATTGATCTCTTCTCCTGGTCGATAGCAGGCGACCCCAAAAGAGGCGGTGATTTTGCCAATTTGGCGTTCGCTGCCTTTGCGTTTGAGGCGGGCGTGTTCAAGTGTTGAGCGGATTTTTTCCGCTTTTTGAGCGACTTCTTCTAGCGTTTCATTGGTCACTAAAATTGCAAACTCTTCTCCACCATAGCGGCAGACGGTTTGGTTATCGGTGGCAAGGCGTTTCATAATGCTGGCAAAGTAACGCAAAACGCTGTCACCGACCAGGTGTCCGAATTCGTCGTTAAAGCGCTTAAAGTGGTCAATGTCGGTCATAATCAGGCAGACCGACTTGAGTTCGTCCTCTTCAACAGAGGTGGTCAGTTCAACGATGGCTTGGTTAAAGGCTTTACGGTTACCGACCTCAGTGAGTTCATCGGTTAACACCGCCGCTTTGGCTTGAACCAGTTCTTCTCTTAAGCGTTTGACCTCTTCGGCAGAGTTAATCACATCTTCTTTCATCGCCTCTGAGTCTTCCCGCATATTTTCTGCTGTTTCTAAAACGATTTTAGTAATTTCTCGAATCTGATCAGCGGAAATATTGGGGTCATTCAAATTTGCCGTGCAGGCGGCGAGTTGTTCAGTTTCAGAGTCGAGTTTACTTGACCATTCATTGAATTTTTTAGCGATAGCATTGAGTAGGCGGCGGAAAGCGATATCAAATTGAGGTTCATTGTCATCACAAGGTCTTAAATATTCTTCATAGAGTCTTCGCCCTTCTCGATCATGGTAGCCAAAGGGGTCGGCCATAATCTCATCCATTTCTTTACGAAGCGCGACATTATCCCCTTTTAAATAGGCGTACCAGACGAGGTAGTTGATTGGCGTAGGATTGATACCTTCTTCTTCAAAAGTTTTGCTGAGCTTATCAAATACTCTTTTGGCTTCGGCTAAAGTATCGTTGGCATATAATTCATTCATGGTATTAGCCCTCTATGTAAGTGCGATTCTAAGCATTTTATCATGAACGGGTTAAGTGGAAATTAAAGATTTGGGTGGATTGAATTGGCAATGCTGTGGTAAGTTGCTACAATGTGCTGGTAGTTAGAAGAGGAGAGTGAAATGGCGACAGCAAGTATTCGTTTAGAGTCTTCTTTAGTAGAGAAAGCAAAGATTATGGCTCAAGTATTGGATCGAAGTGTACCGAAACAGATTGAACATTGGGCTAAAATAGGTGAGATTATGGAGGCCAATCCAGAGTTGTCCTATCAATTCGTAAAACAGGCCTTGATTGCACAGGCAGAAGCAGAAGCAGATCAATTGGTACCTTATGAGTTTGATTAGAACGGTTTTACAAGCACCTTCGTTTAGAAAAAAGGTTAAAAAGTTACACCCTGTTCAAAAGCAAGATTTAGATCAAGCGATCAGACGATTGATGCAGTCCCCAGAGCTGGGTGAACAGAAAAAAGGGGATTTACGATTTTTGAGGGTGTATAAATTTAAAATCGCGGGACAAGAAGCTTTGTTGGGTTATGCTTACCAAGAGGAACAGCTCGTATTAAATTTATTGGCACTGGGCGTACACGAAAATTTTTATCGAGATATTAAAAGGGGAAGTTAAAAATGTTAAGTCCTAAGCAGTTAGAAGAGATGGCGAAATCGGTAATGGAGGCGTTGCCGCCTGGGATTGGGCAGTTGCCTGAACAGGTGCAGCAGAATGTGAAAGCGAGTTTGAGCAGTGTATTTGCCAAAATGGATTTGGTGACTCGTGAGGAGTTTGATGTGCAGAAGGGGGTGTTGCAAAAGACCCGTGCCAAACTGGAAGCTTTAGAAAAACGCGTGGAAAAATTGGAAGCTTTGCATGTCGTGCCTGATGAGGAGAAGGGCTTAGAGTGAGCAGTCTGGCGGCGGTTTATACCCGTGCTTTATTGGGGCTAGACGCGCCCCTCGTTACGGTAGAGGTACATGCGAGCAATGGCTTGCCTGCCTTAAGTTTGGTGGGCTTGCCCGAGGCGAGTGTACGAGAGAGTAAGGAGCGGGTGCGCAGTGCTTTAATGAGCAGTCAGTTCCAACTGCCACCGATGCGGATCACTTTGAATTTAGCGCCTGCGGATTTGCCTAAGGTGGGGAGTCGTTATGATTTACCGATTGCAATCGGTATTTTGCAGGCCACGGGGCAGTTGGAGGCGAATACGGCGGGCTTTGAACTGTTTGGCGAGCTGGGTTTGGATGGGCAGTTGCGTCCTGTGGCGGGGATTTTGCCGAGCATTTTGGCGGCAAACAAAGCAGGGCGAACGGCGATTATTCCTGAAGCCAATTTAGAAGAAGCGAGCTTGCTTAAGGAGGCTAAGGTATTGGGTGCGTCGCACTTGCTGGAAGTGTGTGCATTTTTAACGGAAAAAAATACAAAAATGCTGAAATCCCCAGTCCCGCTGGTGAAAGAGGGGCTGAATTATGCTGAGGATTTGAGTGATATTGTGGGGCAGCATCAAGCAAAGCGGGCATTGGAGATTGCCGCCAGTGGTCGACATCCGCTATTGATGGTGGGGCCGCCTGGTTCGGGTAAGAGTATGCTGGCCAAACGGTTAGTGACGCTGCTCCCACCTTTGTCGCATGAGGAGGCGATTGAAGTGGCGGCGATTCATTCGATTGCTCAAGTGGATACGGGCAGTCGTTCTCCCTTTCAACCGCCCTATTTTTCGCCCCACCATACTTCGACGGCACCTGCGTTGATAGGTGGCGGCTCTCATCAGCCAAAACCTGGTGCCATTTCTTTGAGCCATCTAGGGGTGCTTTTTTTAGATGAGTTGCCTGAGTTTAATCGTTCGGTGTTGGAGGCGTTGCGAGAGCCTTTAGAGAATCGAGCGGTACATATCTCTCGGGTGAATGGTCATATTACTTATCCTGCTGATTTTCTGCTGGTTGCAGCACTTAATCCATCCCCATCAGGATTTTTCCCCGATGATCCACAAAATCGTTGCAAAGATACCCCTGAGCAGATTCAGCGTTATTTAAAAAAGATTTCAGGACCATTATTGGATCGGGTTGATTTGCAGATTGAAGTGCCGCCTGTGGAGGTGGCGGATTTGCAGGGGAAGGTGGATCCCAATGCGGAGACCAGTGAGCAGGTTCGAGCAAGAGTGGCGATATGTCGTCAGCGGCAGTTGACTCGGCAAGGCTGTTTAAACGGGGAGCTGTCGCCAAAGCAGTTGCAGAAACAAGTGGTATTGACCGAACCGATGCAGCAGCTTTTGCAGCAGGCGATGAATCGTTTGGGGTTGTCGGCAAGAGCTTATCACTCTATTTTACGAGTTGCGCTGACTTTGGCGGATATGGAGGCTACAGAGTTAGAGATAAAACATTTAGCAGAAGCAATAGGCTATCGTAATTTAGACCGCTTAAAGGCTTAGCATGGATTCGTTATTGGATTTCTTTGGTTCTCACTCACTCTATCTGACGGCTTTTTTGGTTGGGATTTTGGGGGGCGTGCATTGCTTGGGGATGTGTGGCGGTGTCGTAGGCAGTTTGACTTTTAATTTAGCACCTTCGGTGCAGACTCATTTTCGCAAAATGTTGCCTTTTCAGTTGTCTTATAACGCAGGTCGAATCAGTAGTTATATGGTGCTGGGGGGTGTTTTTGGGTTTCTTGGTGCCTCTTTAGCCAATCTAGCCACCTTTCTGCCTGCACAGCAGGTATTACAGTGGGTGGCGGGGTTGTTTATGATCGCTTTGGGGTTGTATTTAGGCGGTTGGTGGTTTGGTGTGGTGGCGATTGAGAAGTTGGGGGCGAAGGTGTGGCAATGGCTTCAGCCGTTGACTAAACGCTTTCATCGAGTGGATCACCTTTATCAAGCCTATTTGTATGGCTTGCTCTGGGGGTGGTTGCCGTGTGGCTTGGTGTATAGTATGTTGATTATGGCTCTGAGTGCAGGATCGGCACTCAATGGCGCGCTGGTGATGGGCGCATTTGGTCTAGGCACCTTGCCTAATCTTTTATTGATGGGCGCTTTCGCCTTTTATCTCACTAAATGGAGTCGCAAACTTTGGGTGCGCCGTACCGCTGGCGTTCTGGTGATGCTATTGGGTGCTTGGCAAATTTACCTTGCAACCCATGTGCATATCACTTAATTAAGTTTACAGGTCATCATAACTGTTATTGACCTTTAATAATCCCAAGTCAATTTTAAATGCGGGTAGTAGAGCTCCTGTATCGTGAAGGATACGGTATTTAGCCGTGGCTAAATCACTTTCTGATTTGACCAGCTCTCGCATTGCAGAGTTGTATTCATCTTCTGTATTCAATAAGTCAAGCAGTGAACGACGACCTAAGCTGAATTGTTTACGATAGCCGATGAGGGTGTCGTGAGTCATTTTGATGTGCAGTTTTTGATAGTTGATCTGCTGTTGAATGGACTCCATGGCATTCCATGAATAGCGAACAGCTTCGATGGCTTGGCGGCGGCTATGGTTGCGGATTTCGGCTGAGCGTTGGTAGTCAGCAATGGCACTGTCCACTTTGGATTTGTCTGCACCACCGTTGAAGAGGTTGTAGCGAAGACGGAGCATCAATTGTAGGTTTTCATCTGTCCCTTTAATGCCGTTGACATCTTGATTGTAGGTTTTGGAAAGCTCTAAATCTAGCTTAGGGTAGTAAAGGCTGCGATTCACTTTTACTTGATTTTGCGTTTCGACTAGATCGGCATTGGCAGAGAGAAGCGTAGGGTGTTGGAGCAATGCCTGGTCAATGGCTTCTTGAAGGGTGCTGGGGAGTTGAAAGTGAAACTTGGGTTCGACAAGGTGGTTGTCGATCGTACGACCGAGTACCCGATGAAAACGGGCTTTGGCATCATAATAGTTATTTTTCTCAGAAGCAAAGTTGGTTTCAGCGAGATAGAGGCGCGCGCGCGCTTGGTCAACTTCAACTTTATTGCCGATACCGGCTTTTTGGCGTTCGATGATCTGGTCGAGAATTTTCTGATGAGTATCTCGATTGTCTTCTGCCAGACGCAAAAGCTTTTCTTCTTTTAACAGGCTGAGATAAGCCTTAACCATATCAAGTGCAGTTTGGTTGGCTTGGTCTAGGGCCTTGTATTTTTGTGCATCCAATTTTGCTTGGACGCGTGTGACATCATATTTTGTCCCAAAGCCTTCAAATAAGTTTTGGCTGACTCGAATGGAGGCTTCGCGGCGGGTGAGTCCATCACCTGTGGTATCCGTGGTATTATTTTTGACCTCTTCATAGCCTATGCCTGTAGAGAGGTCAATTTTTGGATAATAAGCTGCTTTGGCGCCTCTCAGATCAGCTTGAAGGCCTTGAGCAGCTTTGACTTGGTCTCTAAATTCAGGACTGTGAATAATGGCATCTTCTACCGCTTCATTGAGCGTGATCGCCCAACTTTGAGCGCTGAAGAGAAGAGGGATAAGGATACCCAGTGGCTTAAGCCATTGTTTATGAGTGAGTTGTGACTTCATGGTTTCCTCCTAGGATGAATAGAGCGAGTGCTAACCGGTCTTTGACGCCGAGTTTTTCAAATATATTGTGTAGATGTGCTTTGACGGTTCGTTCTGAAATATTTAGAGCTTTAGCAATTTGTTGGTTGCTTTCTCCTTTTAAGATATGCTCGATAGTTTCCACTTCTCTGTCGGTCAAGTGCTGTTGCCAAGCAGGAGGGGAAGAGGGGGGATTGTCTGATTTTGGCTGGGTGTCTTGGTGAAGCAGTTGAATCATTTTTTGCAGCAGTTGCTGTCCGACCCAGACATGTCCTGTTAAGATGCTGTGAACTGCTTGTTTGAGGCGATCTGGATGTGCATGTGTATTGAGATAGCCTTTAGCCCCTTTTTCGAGCCAAGCGAGACCCGATGCATCATTAGGGAGGTTTTCGAGAATCAGGATGTCTTTGTGAATTTGAAGTAGGCGGTCAATGATGGGGTCATCTTCAGGGGATTGACGGTGAAAGAGAATGAGTGGTTGAGTCAATCGGTTAAGGGCAGAGTTGAGGCTGTGTGCATCATCTGTTGGCACAATAGGCGGTGGGGAACTGAGGGTCTGAAGTGTATTTTTCCATTGTGAAAGTAAAGCTGGTTGTTTGGTGTATAAGATTATACCGTCATTCATCCTTAGGACTCCCTTAGGGCATTTTCCTTAGCCTTTATTATCGGTTTTAGGAGGTAGTCTAACACACTATGCTTGCCAACGATAATATCTACTGTGGCCACCATACCTGGAAGCAGTTTAAGCGGGTGTTGATTACTACCTAGATGATTTTTATCCGTTTTAATTCGCACAAGGTAGTAGCTATTACCCTCTTCATCAGTCATGGTATCTGCGGAGATTTGGATGACTTTACCTGTGAGTCCACCATAGACCGTAAAGTCGTAAGCGGTAAATTTGACTAGGGCTTTCAGCCCGGGGCGTATAAACCCGATATCTCGGGGCAGAATTTTAGCCTCGATGATGAGTTTATCATCATCTGGAACAATTTCCACAATATCGTCACCTGGTTGAACGACCCCCCCTATGGTGGTGACATTGAGTTTTTTAATGATCCCATCGACTGGCGAGCGAACTTCTGTCCGTTTAACACGGTCTTCTATTGCTGTCTTACTTTTCTCAATTTGGGCGATTTCGGTCAGTACATCATTGAGTTCTTCGTGAGCCTTGTTCTTAAACTCCTCAATGGCTTGTTGTTTTTTGTTTTTCATCTCCTGAATTTTAGATTTCAGAGAGGGGATGGAGTTTTCGGTGGTTTTAATTTTTGAGAGAGTTTCATTTTCTTCTTGTTCGAGTTTTAGCAGATCTTCTCTAGCAGCAAACCCTCGTTTGACGAGTGGCTTTAATAAGGTGATCCTTTTTTGGATAATTTGATAGCTGCGTCTAAGTTGACTGAGTTGAGAGCGAGCCTCTTTCAGATCCAGTTTGCTTTGTTGGATTTGTTGATCATAGATGGACTTGGTGGTATTGAGTTCTCGAATTTTTGATTGATAGAGTGCTTTCTCTCGTTGATAGAGGGTGATGATGGTGTCTCGGTCAGGGAGGTCTTTGGGGATTTTAAACTTAAAAGGTTTGCCTGTACTTAAGGCTTCAAGGCGGGCGGCCTTGGCTTTAAGCCCCCACTCTTTGATTTCGCTTTCACCATAGGAGCTTTGATAGAGCGTATTGTCTAGGCGTAACAGAATCTGGCCTTTTTTGACCTTATCGCCTTCATGGACATAAATGGCATCGACAATGCCTCCTTCTAGGTTTTGTACGACTTGAACATTACTTGAGGGGACAACTTTGCCTTCCCCACGGATGATTTTATCGAGTTCAGCTTGGCTGGCCCAGACAATTGCGGAGAGAATGACCGCAAAAATCGTCCATACCAGTAGTTGAGAAGAGGTGGTGGGTTTTTCTAACGCAGCCTGGCTTAGGCTAGACATGTAGGCGAGATCTTCCTCATCCACTTTCTTTCGCGTAAACCATCCCATTATTGTTTTCCTTTCTGTATCTGGCTTTGGATATGTCCAGATTTGAGTGCTTCAAGAACCGTGTCTTTAGGTCCATAGGCGACCACTTTGCCATGATCCATCACCATCAATTTATCGACCAATTTAAGCAGTGCCATTTTATGGGTCACCAAAATCAGGGTGTGATTGATGGTATTCTCTTCTAAGCGTTTAAGTAGCGCCTGCTCGGTATTAGCATCCATCGCATTGGTCGGTTCATCAAATAGATAGATGGCGGCATCTAGTAACAGTGCTCGAGCGACACCGATACTCTGTCGTTGTCCGCCAGAGAGAGTGGTGCCCCCCTCTCCGACTTGTAGGTGATAGCCTGCAGGGTGTTGTTTGACAAAGTCATCCACACCGGCAATTTTTGCCGCCTTGAGAATCTGTTCATCTTCGACATAAGGCGCGCGATAAGCAATATTTTCTCGCACATCCCCTTTAAACAGAACCACCTCTTGTGGAATGTAGTTGATATTCCGTCTAAGTTCAGCAGGATCCAGCTGGGTAATGTCGATATCATCAATCAGAATGGTGCCTTCTGTGGGGGGGTAAAAGCCTAGAATGAGTTTTTCAATCGTGGACTTACCGGAGCCAATTCGTCCAATAATCCCCAGTTTTTCGCCTGGCTCCAGTTTAAAGGAGACATGGCTAATGGCGGGTTTAGTTTCACCAGGGTAGGTAAAGCTGACATCGATGAATTCAATTTTGCCTTCAAAGTGGGGGTGGTGGATAAAGCGTTTCTGTGAAGGTCTTTCAATTTCCAGCTTCATCAGGTTATCAAGTGATTGTAGGGCAGTTTTGGTCTGTTGATAGGTGGAGGTGAGATTGGCAAACTGTCCCATCGGCCCAATGGCTCTTTGTGCGAGCATCACGGTGGCAATCAACCCCCCCATGGTTAGGTCGCCATCTTTAATCATATAGACCCCAGCAAGCACAATGACTACTGTGCTGACTTGCTGCATAAACCCGGTCATGCGGGCAATAGAACTTTGAAGCATTTTGGATTTAATGCTGGCACGGGCAATATCGCCGACGGCCTGCTCCCATTTCCATTGAGAATGGGCTTCTACGCCTAGGGCTTTAATGGTTTCCATGGCGGTTAAGGCTTCAATCAGGACAGCATTTTTTTGTGCCGAAGCTTCATAGGAGGCTTCGACCGCTTTTTGAATGGGTTTACGCATCACCCAGCTATAGAGTTGGATGATGAGGATGATGCCGATGGGTACCACGACAATATTGCCTGCGAGCATATAAATAACAGTGAGAAAGATGATAACAAAGGGTAGATCCACTAAGGTGGCGATGGTGCCTGAAGTAAAAAAGCTTCGAATAGAGTCGAACTCTTTGAGGTTGTTGGCAAAAGAACCAATGGAGCCTGGGCGATTTTCCATTTTTAAGCCAAGCGTATGCTCAAATAGTTGGGCAGACATGAGAATATCCGCTTTTTTGCCGGCGACCTCTAAGAAGTAGGAGCGTAGGTATTTAAGCAGAATATCGAATAGGTAGACGACGCTGACACCAATGACCAATACCCAAAGGGATTCAATTGCATTATTGGGGACAATACGATCATAGACATTTTTAACAAAGAGCGGGTTGGCGAGCACAAAGATATTGATCACCACCGAGGCGATGAGCACATCGCGGTAAATACCAATATTTTTCCATAGTGTACTCCAGAACCAGTGTCCTTCTTGGGTTTGGAGTAGGCTGGGTCGCTTTTCTTCAAAGTGATGCTTGTCTGCAAGGAGGACGGCGTAGCCTAGATAGTGTTTATTTAAGACATCCAGTGGGGCTTCAATTACACCTGCTTCCTCTTCAGGGTGGATAATCCAAGCCTTGCCTTGTTTTTTGTCAACCTTGGTTAAAACACACGCTTCTTTGTTTTTAAGAAGCAAAATGCAGGGTAGAGTAAGTTCGGAAAGTTTTTCAATGGGGCGTTTTTTGAAGGTCGCCACTAATCCTGCGCGTTCTGCCGCTCGAATAAAAAGCTCTGGTGAGAGATAGTCATCAACGATAGGGAGACCTGCAATGAGCGCATCGGCAGAATAGGGGTTGCCCCTCAGTTTTGTATAGATGACCAAACATTTTAACAGCTCGTCTTCTCGGGCAACTTTGGCTTCATAGCTGTTTTTGGACTCTGAAGTGGTTTCAGAAGTCGTTTCAGAAGTTGTTGATTGCTTAGGTGGCGGTGTTTGTTGCGTTGTTTGGGAATCCTCGGGTGCACCCGCTTGACGGTTTTGGGCTTTAGTTTGAACTTTAGGCTGAGGGGCATCTGCGCGAGCTTGCGTTTTTGGGGTGGTGTTTTTAGGTGGCTTGACCCGAATTGATTTGACCTTACTTGAGGCAATGGCACGGCCTCCTGCTGTCGAGTCCGTACCATTTTTAGGTTGTTCAATCGGTTGTGTGCTCATTGTGCCTATTTACTGTCCCTAAGTCTTTATTGGGGTTATCCAGTGGCGCAGGGGCTCCAAAGAGATAGCCTTGGTAGAAGTGAACGCCAGCGGAAAGGAAGGCGTAAGCCTGCTCTTCGGTCTCTACGGACATGGCGATCACTTCAATATCGAGCCCTTTTGCCAATTCGGCTAGACTGTTGACATAGGTTTGTGTCTGTTCGTCTAGCAAAATATTCTGGCTAAAACCGGCATCCAGTTTAATGTAGTCAGGCATCAACTCCATTAAGTAGAATTGGTCTTTAAAATTGGCGCCGACATGATCGACACCAAGCTGTATACCTAACTGGCGTAAATTATCAGCCAGTTTTTTCACGGCCTCTAAGTGGTTGTGAACCATACGTTCACTCAGTTCAAAGGCAAAGTGAGGCACTTTCCCCGCTTTAAGGTGATGCCCGAGCTCATCAATGAGCCAGCTCATGCTACTGGCATCGCGAACGAAGTTCTCTGAGAGGTTGACGGTGATTAAGGTGTCCTCCTCTCGGTGTTGGTCACGCCAAGCAAGGGTTTGTTGAATGACAAAACATTCAATCGCTTCAGCGAGGTTCAGTTTTTCGGCCAATGGCATAAAGTAGCCCGCTGAACGGAGCGTGCCATCTGACTCTTCCAACCGTACCAACACTTCCATGTCATGCAATTTTCGTTCCAAGTTGAGTGCTGGCTGTTGAAAAAGTTTAAATCTTTTTTCTTTTAGTGCCAATTCAATCTCTTGTTGCCATTGCTGAGCCTCATTTTGAACGGAGGTGCGTTCATCCAATAAGAAGATGGCATTCGCACCGAGTGCTTGCGCTTGTGACATGGCACGGTCGAGTTGAATCATTAAGTCGGCGCGTTTCTGTTGTGGGGCATAAGGTGTGATGGCGATATTCATTTGAATGGTATCGGCTTCCACCTTCAGGTTTTCAAGCAGGGTTTGAATTTTTTGTATAAGTGCTTGTGCCGCTTCTTGAAGTATTTCGGCAGAGAGTCCTTTTTGTTGAGGAATTAAGGCCAGTAATTCGACACCATTGAGTCGGACATAGTAGTTATTGTGATTTAATTGATGGGTTGCTAAGGTTTTCTTGAGTACTTTTGCAACAGACTGCAAGAATTTATCACCGATCAAGTAGCCATACTGTTCATTCAGTGCTTTCATCCCTTCAAAGTGTAAAAGCATGGCGAAACCGTGAGAGGTGGGCTCTTCAGGATCCACCCAACTCTCAAATCGCATTTCAAAATGTTGGCGATTACTAAAGCCTGTCACGGCATCTTGATAGGCCATGCGCTGCAGTTTTTCTGCGTTACGCGCATCGCGTTCAAACAGTTCGCGCATTTTTTGAACCATCCCGTTCATTGCAATGACAACGCGTTTGAGCTCTGTTGCACTGGGCAGACTCTCCTGTACAATATATTCTTTGCGCACAATGGCTTCAGCTTGCTTCTCCACAGTGGTGAGCGGTTTTAATAGATATTTCAATGCGTAAAGGGCAAGTGCAATTAATAAAATGGCCATGGCGATAAACCACCATGCCATATTGATGAGATTTTTCCATAGCTCATAGTAGGCATAACCTGGATGGCTAACGACTTCTAGGTTGCCGATTGGGAACCAGCCTGCTTGCACGAGAGAGGTACCAGAAGGGGGTGCAAGAGGCACCATTCGGATGAACCACTGGGGTACACCTTCTACTTTATCGGGGTTGGTTCTTTCATAAATTACTTTGCCATCCGTGTCTTTTAAGGTAATGCGCAGGTAATAACCTCGATCAAAAATGGCATTGATCATGGTGGCCATGGTTGCTTTATCGTTCGGATCGGTGACGGTACTGAGTGAAAGCCCTAATGAAGTGGCGGTATCTTGTGCATGTGAAGAGAGCTGCTCTTCAAGAAAATTTTTCGTATTGACGACATTGAGAGAAAAGGTTCCCAATAACAGGATAAGCATCATGGAACTGATAAAAATGACGATTTGTTGGCGTAGACTCATGGTTTTTCTCTCTCTATTGCATCCGTTTTAGTAGGCTGTGCCACTGTTTTAGTTTTCTTTCTCCCCCTGGAACGAGCTGACCTTTGCCACGCTGTTTCGCCAGCCAGAGTCCCTCACCGTTAAAGCTGTAAACAGGGATGAGGTCTCGTCTTTGAGTGGCGGGAAGAATACGATCATTTAGATTATCCAGTACCAAAGGAATGGATTTAGGGGTTTTAAAATAGGTGAGCACCATGTGGGCTTGATTTAGGCGAATCGCTTTAACATAGGTGAGGTAGAGTTTCTTTTCACTGACGCCCAAGGCACGCAAGGTGAAATATTTGGCAATGACAAAGTCTTCGCAATCACCGCCATCGGTGTCCAAGAATTCAATGGGCGTCGCCCAGTAATCTTTTTTATGCCAATGTTTTATATCGGAGACAAAGTTGACTTCATTGAAGAAGTTATTCACTTTAATGAGCTTGAGTTTTTCAGGTAGGTCGTAACTATCGTTCACCAGCTGTTGCCAAGCTTGGAGGCGCCTGGCGGCTAGGATGCCATATTTCTGTTTGGCCTTTGCAATTTGAGAGGCTGTGATCACGGTAGGGGGCGCTGAAGGCTGGGCAAAGCTATAAAGCATGCCCATAGACAGCAACAATCCACCGATAAGCTGCCAGACAGTGAGTCGCCTTTGTTGAGTGTGGCTCATGGTGCGTTTGACCTAGATGATAGGGATTATTTATCTTCAATCCCAAGCTTTTTACAATAGCCACGCACATAATCAGCCATGGCTGGCAGAATCATGCGTTTTGCTAATCTAGGTAGCTGATCTTTGGGGGTAATTGATAACGCAATCCGTCGATTCTTCTGTCGACCTTCAGGCGTATCATTGGTCGCAATAGGATGAGATTCTCCCCCGCCTAAGACATAGATCTGTTCAGATGGAAGGTTGAGCTCTTTTACCAAGAAGTCTTTGGTGGATTGTGCTCGACTCCAAGAGAGTTTTAGATTCCCTTCGGCGCAACTTCTATTGTCGGTATAGCCTGTAATAAGGAGGACTTCATCGGGTTTTAGGTCTCTAAGCTTGCTGGCATCGTGCTCCAGAATCACCTTTTGGTCACTTCGAATTTCATAACTGCCCGTATTGAAAACAATATGGCTAATCACTTTGCTTTGTGGGATGCAGCCGAATTTGTTAACTTTACGGCCATGTGGGGTGTTTGGACAGAGGTCATCTTTATCTGGCACGCCATCTTGATCACTGTCCAAAGCGACTGGACAACCATGCTTATCTACTTTTGTACCATAAGGGGTTTCTGGGCAAAGGTCTTTGCTATCCCATACCCCATCGCGATCTTCATCCCCTTCACAGCCAAGGAAGTTGACGAGAATGCCTTTAGGGGTTTTAGGGCAATAATCATTGACATCAAACACGCCATCATGGTCTTGGTCACTATCACAGCCTCGTTTATCCACTTTTGAATGCAGTTTACTATTTAAACAGTGATCTAAACGATCAGAAACGGCATCTTCATCCAAATCCTTATAAGCGTCTTCTACAAATTGCGGGCTGTTTTGATAGAGGGTTTGAATTGCTTCAGGGGTGGTTTGAGAAGTGGAGGAAGAATTGGTTGCTGAAGAGAGGGAAGGTGTGGCAAAAATCGTTGTGAATAACAAAGCCATGGTTAATTTCTGACCCAGCTCCCGAAATCTTTGAATAGTCATTTTATGCATATTCCCCTCAACTTAGTAAAAGTGGCACTGAACTACAAGTGTACTTGATAACGGTTTTAATGTGAATCAAATTGATGATTTTTCTAGAATAAGGCGTTTAAAAAATCTGCCTGCTTATACAAGCGATTGCTCTAGTGCATTGTTTAACTGAGCATCGCTGAGAACAACAGGATTGCCCAGCATACTGCCCGCACGGCAGTTTTCAATCACAGGGGCTAGATTATCAGGGGTTAAGCCATACTGTCCCAGTCCTTCAGGGACATAGGTTTGGGTGAGTTGTTGTAGTTGTTCGATTAACACTTGCAAGGCTTTGTCTTGTGACAAGATTTCTCCAGTTAATAAGCAGCCGACTTGGGCGTATTTGTGGAGGATTTGAGCGGATTGCTGGCGTTGTTCAACGGAGAGGGTGGTGTCTTGTTGCTGCTGTTGCAGGGTTTCAATATTGGCTTGGGTAATGGGGGCAAGCAAGCGGGCGCAGACTTCACCGTGCGGCGCTTCAAAAAAGGCACCCACAGGTCCTGCCAAGCCATGCACCGCACCTAAACCTGCATTGGCTAGCGTAATGCCCGACAAACTGGCGGCGAGCATCAGGTGTTCGTAAGCGGTTTGCATGGCATCGTCATCCTCCCCTTGCAAAGCTTCCAAACTGCCTTTGAAAAGGGTTAACCCTTGCCACGCCAAGGCATCGGTGATGGGGTTGGCTTTGAGGGTGGTGTAGGATTCGAGCAGTTGGGTGAAGGCATCCATGGCGGTGGCATAGAGCGTTTTGGGGGGCACGGAAGGCAGAAAAGCGGGGTCTAGCCAGACGCTTTGTGCCAAGAGTTTGTCATCTCGGAAGGATTTTTTAAATTCGCCCAAGCGAGACAAGACTGCATTTTTTGTGGTTTCACTGCCTGTTCCCGCAGTGGTGGGTACGGCAATAAAGGGCGTGGTGGAGACGCTAAAGGGTTTGCCCTTGCCCACCCCTTCCAGATAATCCATGACGGAAGTTTGAGAGGGAATCAATCCAGCAATGGCTTTGGCGGCATCTAAGACACTGCCGCCGCCGAGACCAATGACGGCATCTGTCTGCGGGTCAGCTTGTGCGACCAGCTCATCCACCAAATCAGGCGAGGGTTCGCCAGAGACCACAAAATGCAAAACCGTGTTGTGATTTTCTGCCAACTTTTTCACCAGAAAATCGCCAAATTCCCCAGTCCCGCTGAGAAATTTACCTGTAACCAACACCAATTTTGCATCTTGATACTGCTGCAAAAGTCGATCCAGCAGCTGAAAACGAATGCCCCAGCCAAAGTGGATTTCAGGCAGGCGACTGATCCCAAAACTACCCAAACCTAAAAAATCCGCATCACCCTGCAAGCAACAGGAAAGCGGATTTGGCACGGTTCCAGTCATGCAGGACTGGTGATTTTGAGATTTTTTGATTTTTTTTGGAAGGAGTTTATTTAACATTCAGAGTGCTCAATATTCTGAGTTTCAAGCAATGAGAGAAAATCGAGCATCCCTTGCATGATAGTGAGGGGGTCGGGGGGGCAGCCTGGGATGATGTGGGCAATGGGGAGTGATTCACCGACAGGGCCTTGAATGGCAAAGGTTTTGTCGAATACGCTCAAGTTGGTTGGGCAGTCGCCTAATGCAATGACCCATTTGGGGGCAGGGAGCTGCTCGTAGCAATCCATGACATAGGGCCACATATTGGCAGTGACGACACCTGAAAGTAGCATGACATCGGCATGACGCGGGCTGGCGACAAAGTGAATCCCCAAACGCTCCAAGGCATAGTAAGGATTAGAGAGGGCATTGCATTCTGCTTCACACGCATTGCAGGAGCCGCTATCAACCATGCGAATGGCAAGTGAGCCTGCAAAATGGCGTTTCACTTGATCTTTAAGTGTTTTGGCAATGGTGTGTTGTTGGGTTTCCAATTCAGGGTGTTCGGTGAGCAACCCTGTTTGCATTCGTTTTTTCCAAAAATTCCACATTAGAGGTCATTCCCCGCATAACTTAGATCACAGCTTTTATTGATAAGTGGAAAATCGGCAATGATGTTTCCAGGCATCATGAGGTGAAGGGCTTGCCAATTGATAAAGGAGGGGTCTCGCGCATAGCAACGATCAATGACCCCCTCTTTGAGTTTGAGCCAGAGGTAGAGTTCGCCTAGTGATGACTCAATTTGTCCTTCGCCTTCTCCTTGATCACCTTCGATAGAGAAGGGGGCATGGGTGATAGAGGCGTGGTTCAATCGTTCAATCAAAGTGAGACTGTGTAGGGCTTCAGCTAAACGCAGGCGGAAACGGGCGGCAACATCTCCTTTGCGTTGGGTGTGTAGCTCAAAACCATTTTCGGTATAGATTGAGTTTTTGCTGCGAACATCTTGATTAAGACCGCAGGCACGCGCTACGACGCCGACAACATCATAGGCAATAGCTTGCTTTTTCTGTAAACGACCTGTGGTATCGAGTCGATCCCACAAGGAGGGGATGCCTTCAATCCAGTCACTGAAGCGATAGAGTTCGTCTCTTATGGACTGTGTAAATTGAGAGAGGGTGTCGTTATGGTTGATGTCAGGATGCAGCAGAGCATCAAAGCCAAAGCGGTGTCCTGTCAAAGTGTGCATTTGGCGGCGGGTGCGTTCAGCCAAGCTTGAACCCCATGCAAGGGCGGCGGCAAATCCCGCATCGTTGGGGATAAAGCCTAAGTCGGTGAGGTGGTGTGCTAGGCGCTCTAGCTCTAACAGCAAAGCAGCTTTTCTGCGAAAGGCTTCAGGCAAGGGGTTGGCTTGGCTGTCAGCGACCGCTTCAGCAAAAGCCCACTGCCATGCAATGCTGCTGTGTCCGCTGATGCGGCTGATAATAGGCCAAGCTTCATTGACCGTTTTGCCTTCCAACATTTTTTCAATGGCACGATATTTATAGAAGTGGCGGACTTCTTGGTGAAGCATGGCTTCGCCCGCTTGGGAGAAGTGGAAATGTCCAGGTTCGATAATGCCCGCATGAATGGGACCGACAGCGATTTCATAGGTGGTCTCCCCTTCAATCACCTCATAAGGATAGGGTGATGGGGATTGCGTCTTTAATGCCGCTTCATGGAAGGCTTTACGCATTGGGAATTGGTTAGGAGCAATATGTTCATGTGCTACCAGCGGACGGGTATCGTAACTGCCATTAAACTGGATGCCAAAGTCGTCGTGCGCCTTGCGTTCAAACCAGTTGGCCGCAGGGTGCTGAGACAGAATGCTTTGTGCGACAGGGTGCTGGCTATCCAGTGTTTCACACGCCATGCGTTGGGCATAGCGGGTCATCAATTGAAAACCTTCGTCGGTTTCGACGACAAAACGGGCAATGAATCGACTCATGCTAAGCCCTCCAAATAAGACCAAGTGGCAGGAAGTAGGAGTGTCACAGTGGCGAAGGATAAGAGTATCATCGCCGTGGCCTCTTGCCAATAGAGCTGTTTCTCTACCCCTACTTTGACATGACGCATCTCTTGCCAGATCTCGACATACTTATAAAAGATGATCGCCACGGGGAGGAGGACGGCTAAAGCCAATAGGGTTGCTTCCAGAGGAGAGAAGGTGTGATAGAAACCGTCTAATCCTAATAGCTCGGTAAAGAAAATGGGGCTGGGCGGTAAGGCCACCAAACCGAGCATCATGCCGCCTACCAGCCATACAAATAGATGACCTGCTGGCGTGTGGAAACCTGATAGCGCGCCTCGAAAACGGTATCGCCCCTTCTGTTCTAACACGCCTGTGGCCAAGAATAGGGCGGGTTTCATAAAGGTGTGAGCTGAGAGGTGAAGCAGTGCAGCAAATTTCCCCCCCGTCGCCCAGAAGAGGGCAATCAGTGCCATGTGTTCAATACTAGAGAGTCCAAATAGCCGCATTAGGTCTTTAATGTGGAAGAGCAGCGCAGCGACCACGATGAGGGTGAGCAGGGTGAAGGTGATGATAAGGATGTGGGTATGTTCGGCATTGACCGCCAGTGCAATATCGCTGAAGCGGAAAAAACCCACCATAACCGCACTCTCCAGAATACCAGAGAAAAGGGCGGCTACGGGATAAAAAGCGGCGCGTTCTATATTGGGGAGCCAGAGGTTCATTGGGAAAAAGCCCATTTTAATCATTAACCCCAAGAGCGTAATGGCAAAGCCCAGTTCAAAGAGCAGAGGTGTTTTGACCGCACTAACATGGGAGGCGAGGGTATCGAAACGCATGGCATCTTCCCCCAGCACCCCTTGTGCAGAGGCATAAATCAAGACAATGCCAAACAGCACCAAAGAGATGGCGACGGTGCCGATAATCATGTAGTTCCATGTTTGGCGTTTGGCCGCTTCGGTTCGGTTGGTGCGAATCATATAGACGGTGCCTAGTGTGGCTAATTCTAAACCAATCCAGTAGAGCCCCATGTGATTGGCTAGCATAGCGAGAATTAACCCTAACCAAAAGATGGCAAAGAAGCGGTAAAAACGACGATAATCGGCAGCAAGAATCGTGACCCTTTGGGGTAACACTGCCAAAAAGAGCGTGGTGGCAACGCTGACCAGAGCAGAGATCAATAAGACCCAAGTATTGAGTTCATCCGCCACCAGTAATCCATCCCAGAACTGTAAAGGTTTCGGGGAAAGAAACAGTTGGATGATCCCAATGAAAATCAGCAAATTGCTCCAAGGTAAGAGGCGTTGCGCCCATTCATTATGGCGTAAAAAACTGGCTACCAACATCAATAATGCAGGGAGTACTAACCAAAGTAAAATCATGCGTTGGCCTCCTGTCGAAGCAGAATGTTGATGACAAGTACCGCCATCAATAGGTCAAAGAACACGCCCAGTTCGACCAGCATCGGCATACCTGAAGTGGCCAAAGTGCCGAGCAAAAATAGACTGTTTTCCAGTAGTAAAAAGCCTACGATTTTGGCGGCGATATGGCGTTGCTCTACCATATAGAGTAATGCCAGTAGCATGGTGGCGACAGCAATGGCCATATAACGCGCTGTGCCACCAAAACTGGCTTCTAAGGGGGAAAAAAGATACCAACTGCCCACCACAATGGCTGGGATGAGTAGCAGGTTAAATTGTAAAGGGATGGAGGATTTTAAATAACGCCGCATCCCAAGCCAGTCGCTGGAACGAATCAGAAGCCAAGGAATTAAGAATCCTTTGAGCAACAAAGTGATGAGGCCGCTAATGAGCAGTGCCATGTCTGCAGTTTGTTGCCAAACGCTGAGGGCAATCAGCCCCAGCATCAGGGAATTGACACCATACCAAAGATAGGCGCGTTTAACGGTGGCGGTGAAAAATAGACTGACCAGTGCAGCCAGATAGAGTCCTACCCAGAAATCGACCATTTTAACCGCCTCCTAGATAAAAAAGAATCAGTGAAAAGAAACTCAATAGAATGGCCACCGCCAAGAGGTTAGGCACTTTGAACAACCGTAGCTTGGCTGTATTCACTTCCACTAGGGCAACTGCTAAGGCGACCAAAAACAACTTCACCCAAAATAGCACCAAAGCCAAGAACCAAGGTAGTTGTCCGCCAAAGGGCAAAAAGAGGGTAGCGAAAATAGCGGCGAAAAAGGCAAACTTAAGCGAGGCAGCACTCTCAATCAAAGCCAGTTGCCAGCCCGAAAGGTCTAAAATCATCGCCTCATGCACCATCGTGAGTTCTAAGTGGGTTTCGGGGTTATCGACGGGGATGCGTCCATTTTCTGCGAGTAGGAGAATGAAAAATGCCAAGGCCGCAAATAGGAAACTGGCAGCGTGAGCCTTGGGGAAGTCGGCATCCAATGTTTGTGCCGCCAAGCCTAAATCGAGATGACCTGCAAGCAGGGAAACACTGAACATGGTCAGAATCATGGCAGGTTCAACAAGGGCGGCAATAAAGGCTTCACGGCTGGCACCTAATCCGCCAAATCCACTGGCTTGATCAAGTCCAATCAACATCAAAAAGAAGGTGGAGAGGGCGAGCAATCCCGTGAGCGTAAACGCATCTGTCCAGTCTAAGAAAAAGGCATTTTGGTTAACGGGTGGAAGAAGGAGGATGGCTGCTACAATGGGGGTGAGAACCAGATAAGGCCCCCAAACCGTTAGCCAAGAGGCCTCATGGCTTAGAACCACCTCTTTTTGAATCAGCTTAGAAAAGTCAGTATAAGGCTGCAATGGACTCACTGGGCGGCGGAACAGGAGCCACATTTTGAGTGACTTAATACTGCCAGTCAGCAAGGGCGCTAATAGTAGCACGGAGAGGAGGGTGAAGAAATAGGCGCTCATGAGGTGGCTCCAAAACGGTAAGCAAGGAGAAGAAGCATGAGAACAACCAAAATCATGCCGCTGTAACGGAAGGATTCATAGTGGGCAATGCGATAGAGGTTGTAACTCAAGAGTCGTACCCCTCTGATAACACCCTCATAGAGGGTCGGTTCAAACAGTGGGGTGACATGGACATGGTGATGTGCTTGGGCAAATTTACTCTCGTGGTGGCTATGCTGGTCATGATGATGCCGAGCAACAGCTTCTTCAGGGCGATAGAGCCAACTGAAAAAGACACGAATGGGACCTGCAAATCCGGTTGCAGTATATTGGTTGCGGGCAGTGGTTTCACCGCCGCAAGCCCAAGTGTGATAGGCACGAGTACGCACTTTGAACCAACGAGCTGCGGCATAGAGGAGCAGGGTGATTCCTATCAATAGGCCTAACAAGAGTAAGGGTGCGACCTGTCCACCGTTATTCCCGACGGAGTGGATACGCCACTGATCGGGTAGCAGCTGTGGCAAAATATTGGGGTAACCGTAGCCCTGCAATGCTTGTACAAAATGTTGCAAATAGGCGGGCGCAATTAGCATCAAGCTGGTGACGACGGCAGCCATCAGTACCATGCCTAATTGCATTGAACGGTTGACCTCATGGGCATGTGCCGCATTTTCACTGCGGTAAAGTCCTAAGAAGGTGATGCCGTAGGCTTTGGCAAAACAGGCAATGGCTAAACCGCCAGTTAAGGCTAAAGAGAAGATTGTAAACGGAATCACCAGTTGTAGGCTGATATTGCTAAAGTGAGTGGATCCCATTAGCGATTGAAACACCATCCACTCGCTTAAAAAGCCATTGGTTGGCGGGAGTGCCGAGATGGATATGGCGGCGAAAAGAAAAGTGAGCGCAGTGATGGGCATGGTTTTGACCAGACCACCATACTGTTCAATCTGTCCTGTATGAGTTTGATGGAGTACGCTGCCCGCCCCCATAAATAGCAGGGATTTAAATGCCATGTGATTAAAGGTATGGAACAGTGCGGCCGCCCAAGCAAAGGCCGCCAAAATGGGTAACTGAAGGGTGGTAAAAATCATCCCCATCCCCATTGCCATCAGAATAATGCCGATGTTTTCAATCGAGTGGTTAGCCAGTAATGCCTTTAGATCATGTTCTACCAAGGCGTAGAGTACCCCAATCAGTGCCGAAAGCGCTCCCAGTATCAAAACAATCATTCCCCATGCCAAAGGCCAAGGTTGTAACCAGGTGAGTAAAAATTGCATAAAGGCAAAGAGAGCGATTTTTAACATCACGCCACTCATTAAAGCCGAAACGGGCGAGGGGGCAGCAGGGTGAGCATAAGGTAACCAGACATGCAACGGCACGACGCCCGCTTTAGAGAGGGTGCCAAAGGCAAGCAGTGCAAAGAGTGTCCATCGTGTTGCCGTATCCCACTGTTCAGGGTGAATCAAGCCAAAGGCATGGAAAAGATGTCCGCCGCTAGCCAAGAGAAAGAACATCAGTAAGGCGGCAAAGCCTAAATGAGTCATTAAAAAATAGAAACGAGCGGCTTGACGGGTCTTGTCGGCTTTGGCTTCAGTCAGAATCAACTGCCAACTGGTTAAACTCATCATTTCCCAACTGAACAGGAAAGTCACAGGGGTATTCGCCAAAACGACGCCCGCCATGGCAGCGACAAACAGCACATAGAAAAGGATAAAATGTCCACGGCGTTGCAGATGCGGTGCATAACCGTAGGCATAAACCGCATTAGGAATGACGCCCAAAGCGAGCAGAAACAGGAAAACCGCACCAAGCGGAGTCAGAGCGAACCAAGTATCCATTAAAAATCCAACAGCTATAAAGGCTAAAAGAGAGTGTGTAAAAGTCTCAAGGGGTCATGAGACACGGAGCGTTTAAATCACAAATAGGGCAAATTTTATGCCAATTCCTTGGAAAAATCAAGAAACTGCTTTGTGAGAAGAAGGGGGTTGCATGAATTTAGGTGGTCACTGAGTGGAGGGACGCAGTAAAATAGGTGTCCTATTTCTATTTAAAGGATGGCGTGATGTCACTGGTTTCCCGTATGAAAAAGAATCGTTCGCTGTTTTGGGCGTTGCTCATCTTGTTGCTGGCGTTTGGGCTGTTTGCATATCTTAAAGCGACCAAACCGCATCAGCCGCCCGTGGCGGTGAAGCCGAAGGTGTGGCCTGTGCAGGTGATGGCGGTGGAAAAACACGCCTGGCAGCCGATTACGCCACTGTATGGTCAAGTGACCGCTCCGCAGCAGGTGACGGTGGTTGCTCCGATCAGTGCAAGGGTGGCGCAACTGCCTGTTTTGGCGGGTGACAAGGTGGCATCGGGGCAGTTACTGGTGGCATTGGATGAGGTGGAACGCACTTTGCCGCTGAAAAAGGCCCAAGCTCAACTCGAGCAAGCGAAAGCCCAGCTCGTCCAACAGCAGCAAGCGACTGAAGCGAATCGTGAGCAGTTAGCACAGGCGGAAACCATTTTGAAACTCAAGCAAGAGGCGGTGGTACGAACGCAGCAGTTGATTAAACGCAAACTGGCTTCACAGTCAGCATTGGACTTGGCAAAAGAGGCGGTGGTAAGACAACAGCAGGCGGTCACGCAGGCGAAATTGGCGGTGGAACAGCAAGCGGCTCGTTTACAGCAGTTGCAAGCGGGTGTGGAATTGGCTAAAGCCAATTTAGAACAGGCAAAACTCAATGCCGAACGATCCGTGGTCAAAGCCCCTGTGACAAAAAGTGGTTTTGTGCGAGTGGCGGAGGTAAGCACCGCTGTTGGCAATCAGGTGAACCCCA
>JALUXI010000023.1 GCA_027019045.1 Piscirickettsiaceae bacterium
ACTCACCTCTTCAGCCGCTTCCACTTTCGGGTGGAACTGCTGATAAAAGGCTTCCAACATCTCCTGCCAAGACTCCTTGCCTTGCGCAATCAAATCAAATTCCGCTTCCACATGGGCGGTAAACTGGTAATCCAAAATATCGCCAAAATGTTTAACCAAAAAGTTGGTCACAATGCCTGCAATATCGGTTGGAAAGAGTTTATTCTTCTCACTTCCCGCCTTCTCTTCTAGCGTTTCTGTTTTCAGCTCCGCCTGGGCATTAAGCGATAACTGACGATAGGTACGAGTCGTGCCTTCACGATCCTCTTTGACGACATAACCTCGTTGCTGAATCGTATCGATCGTCGGTGCATAGGTGGAAGGTCGACCAATGCCCATCTCTTCCAAAGTGCGTACCAAGCTCGCCTCATTGTAACGGGCAGGCGGACGGGAAAAACTTTGACGGGCGGTCAACTCGCCAAGCTTTAATGCCTGCCCGACCTGCATCGGCGGCAAAAGTCCACTGTCATCGCTCTTATCAAAGCTGTACGCCTTTAAAAACCCTTCAAAAGTGACTACTTCGCCTTTGGCGGTCAATTTATCATCAGGCAAGGTGCTAATCGCAATGTCCACCGTGGTACGCTTCAGCTGCGCATCGGCCATCTGGGAAGCCAATGCCCGTCGCCAAATCAGTTGATACAATCGCTGTTCATTGCGTTCACCCGTGACGGTTTCCACCGAGAAATCAGTCGGACGAATCGCCTCATGCGCCTCTTGGGCATCGGCATTTTTGGTTTTATAACGGCGAGGTTTGCTAAATTTAGCGCCATAATTCTGTTTAATCACCTGCTCCGCCTGCGCAATCGCCTGCTCAGACAGGTTGACCGAGTCGGTACGCATATAGGTAATTTTTCCCGATTCATAGAGTCGCTGGGCAATCATCATCGTCTGCTTGACCGAAAAGCCCAGTTTAGCCGCCGCTTCCTGCTGTAAAGTAGAAGTGGTAAAGGGCGGTTTCGGGCTGCGTTTAGCAGGCTTCTCTTCCAAAGAGCCGACCTTCAACTCCGCTTGACCAACCGCTTCTAAAAACGCCTGTGCTTCGGCTTCCGTTTTAAAGGCAGCAGTGCGTTTGACTTCAACCGCGTCCACCACTTCGCCTGATGCGTCCAGCAAATCCAGCGACCCTTGCAAGCGATAAACAAAGTCCGCTTCAAATGCCTCAATCTCTCTTTCTCGCTCCACAATCAGCCGCACAGCCACTGATTGCACTCGCCCTGCTGACAGCCCTGTGCGAATCTTTTTCCATAAAATAGGCGACAACTCAAACCCCACAATACGGTCTAAAATTCGTCGTGCCTGCTGGGCATCGACCAGATCCATGTCCACCGTTCGCGGCTCGGCCACCGCTTTTTGGATGGCCGATTGGGTAATTTCATGAAACACAATCCGCTTGGTGGTATCGATATCCAGCTTCAACGCTTCCGCCAAATGCCAAGCAATCGCCTCTCCCTCACGGTCCTCATCCGTCGCCAGCCAAATGGTATCAGATTCTTTTGCCAATTTACGAAGCTCTGCCACCACCTTCTTCTTGTCGGGCGAAATCTCATACTTCGGCTGAAAACCATGCTCAATATCAATGCCCATACCTTTTTTCTGAATATCACGGATATGGCCATAACTGGAACGCACGGTAAACCCATCGCCTAAAAATTTCTCAATCGTCTTCGCCTTAGCAGGAGACTCCACTATTACTAAATTTGTCATATTACGCTTTACTTTTAAATGTTCTCTTTTTGTAACAACTCAGCTCACCCCTGAAATCCGCCACTTCTGCGTTGGAAAATGGTCATTTACGACTTGTAAACTCACATTTTCCGCCTTGAATTGACGAATTTCAGGGGCAATCTGAGCTGTCACGGTGTCAACAGAGCAGTTACCTCTTTTTTACAGAATGCGGTCTTTCTTTATGGATTGCAAGCTTTTTCATCCGTGCTAACACAAGGTTGGAGGCAAAGCTCGGACTTGGTTGCTCCAGTCTGTGAATCCGTAAGACTCAGCATCGAGCAAGCCAAAACTCGCTTCGCTCAAACATTGGCTTGCTATTTCGACGCTTTCGTCAACGGATTCTACAGACTTCCCACAGGCAAGTCCAAGCTTTACCTCCAACCTCAGTTCATCCATCTGTCCAACTTTCACAGGCTGGAGCAATCAAGGCTAAAAGCCACCTCCGACCTCGAAACCCCTTTAAAGATTCACTCTCCAATCTTAAACCCCCTCTACAAGACATCCTCTCAAATCTTCAGCCCAGCCGCCGCCACCGACCACCCGATAAGGCTTCAATTTTGCCTGACAACTCCAACATCATCAACTGTGCCTGAATCTCCGAGGCGGGCATTTTACTCAAAACCACCAGCTCATCCAAGCTAATCGGTTCATACTCTATATAAGAGAGCAGTTTATTGCCTTCACTGCTCAAGTCATCCACATGATGGCCAAACAAGTCGTTTTGGGCGGCTGTCTCTTGTTGAGCAGGCGAATCCAGCAGTGCATCTGCCAAGTGTGCCTCCAGCTCCTGCAAAATATCGGCCCCACACTCTACCAGTTTTGCCCCCTGCTTAATCAGCTGATGACAACCTTTCGCATAGGGGTTGGCAATGGAACCAGGCACCGCAAACACCTCTCGCCCCTGCTCCATGGCTTGTCGTGCTGTAATCAGCGAACCGCTTTTCAAAGCCGCCTCCACCACCAGCACCCCTTCACTCAAACCACTGATAATACGGTTGCGCATGGGAAAATGAAAAGCAGCAGGTCTCGCACCCAGTGGAAACTCTGAGACCAAAGCTCCCTCTTCGGCAATCTGGTGTGCCAATGCCTTGTTCTGGGCAGGATAGATGCGGTCAATCCCTGTTCCCATCACCGCTATGGTCTTGCCCAGTCCTTTTAAGCCGCCTCGATGTGCTGCTGCATCAATCCCCGCTGCTAAGCCGCTGGTGATGGTAATCCCTTTTTGTGACAACTCAGCGGCCATACTTTCTGCCACCTGCACTGCTGAACGAGAAGCATTTCTTGCCCCCACCACCCCGATCTGTGGATCTTGCAAAAGCGAAACCTGCCCTTTCACAAACAGTACAATCGGCGGATCAGCAATCTGTTTGAGTTTAGCAGGATAACGACTGTCCGCCAAAGTCAAAATAGTATGGTTTGCATCTTTCTCAGCCCACGCCAAAGCTGCTGCCACCTTCTGCTCACTATCTGCTGCCAAGAGCGATGCCAACTGATTTTCTCGTAAAATGCCCGCCTGCTGCCAAACCGCCTCAGAAGCGGCTAACCCTGCCCGCAAACTCCCAAAATGCACCACCACCTGCTGCAACTGCTCCGCACTGACAAAAGCCAAATGATAAGGCAGCCAAACGGACAAATCCTGCTCTTGTAACGCAAATGCAACTTGTCCTTCACACTGTTCAGAATTTTCCATCACCAACCGTTATAATTAAAAGCTCTCTTAAAAGTATAACGGAATTATGGAAAAACTGGATATTGTTCTCTACCCCGAAGAGGGGCTTCGCCAAGTGTGTCAACCCATCCCTGAAATGACCGATGAATTGGATAAACTCATCGATGAAATGTTCTACACCATGTACGATGCCCCAGGTATTGGGCTAGCGGCTCCGCAGGTGGCGGTGCAACAACGACTGATCGTCGTTGATGTCTCCGAAACCAAAGATCAGCCGATTGCCCTAATTAACCCAGAAGTGGTCGCCAGCAAAGGCGAAATTGTCTGGGAAGAGGGCTGCCTCTCAATTCCAGGTGCCTATGGCAAGGTCAAACGCCCCAGTGACATTCTGGTTAAAGGCATGGACAGAGATGGCAATGAGGTGGAAATTGAAGCCAATGACCTGCTCGCCGTCTGCATTCAACACGAAATCGACCACCTCAATGGCAAACTCTTTATCGACCACCTCTCAGGCCTCAAACGCCGCCGAGCCATTGAGCAATTTAAAAAACACCTAGCGGAAAAAGAGCGGGAACAGTAAATGAAAATCATCTTTGCAGGCACGCCTGATTTTTCTGTACCGCCTTTAGAAGCCTTGATTGCGGCGGGGCATGAAGTGGTGGCGGTTTATACCCAACCTGATCGCCCTGCAGGCCGAGGTCGCAAACTCACTGCCAGCCCTGTGAAGCAGGCGGCTTTAGCCCATGACATTCCCGTTTACCAACCGCTCAATTTTAAAAATGCGGAAGAAGTTGAACTGCTTCAATCTCATCAAGCAGATGTCATGGTGGTGGTGGCTTACGGCTTGATTCTGCCTGAAGCGGTGCTGAACGCCCCTGCCAAAGGCTGTCTGAATATTCACGCCTCCCTGCTCCCACGCTGGCGAGGGGCGGCACCGATTCAACGGGCAATTGAAGCGGGCGACGCGGAAACAGGTGTGACCATTATGCAGATGGATATTGGACTGGATACAGGCGATATGCTCTACAAAGTCACCACGCCCATTTCCCCTGATGACACCGCTCAAACCCTGCATGACCGCTTGAGTCAAATGGGAGCAGAGGCGATTGTGGATACTCTCTCACAACTCGACCAACTCACGCCTGAACCTCAAGATGAGAGCTTGGTCACCTATGCCCACAAGCTCATCAAAGCAGAAGCCGAAATCGACTGGTCGCTCCCTGCGGAAGTCATCCAACGCAAAGTGCAAGCTTTTAACCCCTGGCCTGTCGCCTTTACCCAGCTCCAAGGCAAGCCGCTTAGAATCTGGCAAACAAAAACGGCAAATATCAACGAAAATTCCAAAAAAATGCCAGAATCCCCAGTCCTGCAAGCCCAAAAGTCCGCTGGCACCGTGCTAAAAGTCGATAAACAAGGCATTTTCGTGCAGACGGGACTGGGGATTTTGCAACTTTTGCAGGTGCAGCCGAGTGGCAAAAAACCGATGGATGCCTACGCCTTTGCCCAAGCTCGACAACTGGAAGGCGTGCAGCTCGGTGAACAGTCAAACAGTGAAAAATCAATCAGTGAGCAACCCAAATGAGCGGCGCATCCCAGTCACCTAACGCACGGTTTGTTGCCCTTCGTATCCTGCAGTCAGTGCTGGAAAATGGTCGCTCTTTAAGCCAAGCCCTGCCTGAAGGCTTAGCCCAATTTTCTGACCCTCGTGAAAGAGGCTTTACCCAGAATTTGGTCATTGGCACCTTACGCTGGCATCTTCGCCTGCAAGCCATTTTACGGCAGATGATGAAAAAGCCGCTCAAAGAAAAAGACAGCGACATCGCCCTGCTAATTGAACTAGGACTCTATCAAATCCTCTACCTCAATGTCCCCGAACACGCCGCTGTGGGGGAGACGGTTACACTCACTGGCAAGCTACGAAAAGGCTGGGCAAAAGGGGTGGTCAATGGGGTGCTTCGCAATTTTATTCGTCAGCAAGAAACGATTTTGGCAGAGGTCGATCTCAAGCCTGCACAAAAATTTGCCCACCCGCAATGGTTCTTTAAAAAGGTACGCAAAGCCTACCCTGATCAATGGGAAGCCATTTTGGAAGCGAATAACCAAGAAGCCCCGCTGTTTTTGCGAGTCAATCCATTGGTGCAGAGTCGAGAGGATTTTTTAGCCAAACTGCAAGCTGTGGGCATTGCCGCCGAACCGCATTCTTTTAGCCCACAAGGGGTGAAATTGGCACAAGGTTGCGACATTACTCAACTGCCCAGCTATGAAGAAGGCGGGTTTAGTGTGCAGGACATTGCCGCCCAGCAAGCCGCCCTGACTCTCAAGCCGCAACCAGGCGAACGCATTTTAGATGCCTGTGCCGCTCCAGGCGGCAAAACCACCCATCTACAAGAGGTCGCCCAAAACCAAGCCGACCTCACCGCACTGGAAGTCGCCCCCGAGCGACTCGAACGGCTCAGTGAAAACCTCTATCGCTTGGGACTGGAGGCAGAAGTCTTACAAGGCGATGCCGCTCAGCCTAATGATTGGTGGGATGGACAACCCTATGACAAAATTCTACTGGATGCTCCCTGCTCGGCAACGGGGATTATTCGCCGTCATCCCGACATCAAACACCACCGCACCGCAGAAGATATTGAGGCCTTAACCACCCTGCAAGCTCAAATTTTAGAAGCCCAATGGGCATTGCTCAAACCAGGTGGACAACTGCTTTATGCCACCTGCTCCGTCTTGCCTGAAGAGAACACGCTGCAAACCCAAGCCTTTCTAGACAACCATCCTGATGCCAAACAGGTTCCCATTGATGCCCCTTGGGGGTTAACACAACCGACAGGCAAACAGATTTTACCAGGGGACACTGAAATGGATGGTTTTTACTACTGTCTCATTGAAAAGAGGGCGTAAAATGCGGTGTTTTAGAGGGTTTATTCTCAGTTGCCTACTCTGCTTGAGTTTCTCCCCTCAAGCAGCAGATGCCCCCAAAAGTGCGGTTCCGACAAAAACATCTCAACCTATCTATATCTACCGCTTGCAACCTCTGATTGAAAATGACTGGCTCACCCTCAATGCCCAAACCCGTATTCAGCTCCCTAAAACGGTCACCGAAGCCCTGCTTCACGAAATCCCACTCACCTTTACCATTCAAATCCAACTATTGACAGACAAAGACTTTTTAGGCTTTAGCACCAGCGATGCCCTGTTTGATCTCAACTACCAAACCGTGCTGAGCTATGCCAGCTTTAACCAAAAATTTATTCTGCTCAATCAACGCAATAAGAAAGTCAAACTCCTCAATGATCTTGCTAAAGCTCTTGAAACTTTAGGCACTTTTGAGCATTTTAAAATCCTTCCCCTGCATCAACTCAACCCTGATAGGCATTATCAACTGCGACTACGAATCTATCTTGATCGCTGGCAACTGCCCACCCCCTTAACTCTTGAAGCCCTTTATAAGGGCGATTGGTCACTCGATAGTGGCTGGGTGAGTGAGGAGGTCTCATTCGAGCAATGAAACCGTGGCCTCTGCTTAAACAATACGGCTGGCTCCTGCTGCTCTCCTCTCTATTGATGGGCGCGTTAATCATTATGAGCCAAATTCTGCAAAATGCCAGTCGTTTTGCCGAGGCCTATATCCCCCTGCTTCTATTTACTTTGGCTGGGATTCTACTCCTACTGATTGTCCTATTTCGCACCTTCTACACCCTCTATCGTCACTATAAAAGCCAAGCGACAGGCATTCGCCTCACACTCAAACTCACCAGCTATGTAACGCTCTTAGTTGGCATTCCTGTCGTCACCATCTACCTTTTCTCACTGAACTTCATCTACCAAGGGATTGACCAATGGTTTGATGTCAAAACCGACAAAGCACTCTCCGAAGCGATTAAACTGGTGCAGGCCAACTTGGATGATAAAACCCGAGACAAACTTCATCAAACCGAAGCGGTGGCCGCAGAAAAACGCAATGAGCTGGTTCAGTTCCCCGCGGGTACCTTAAATAGTCTCTTACAAACCCTTGATGCCCAAACCGTCGCTCTCTACAAAGCCAATGGGCAGCTGATCGCATTCAGTAGCCAAGCCTCCGATACCACCGCCTCACCCATTTTACCTGAAAAACCCGAAGAGAGCGCCTTTCAACAGATCCGTTTAGGACACCCTTTTGCCAATCTCAAAACCATACCAGGGGGAACCACTGCCCAATCCATCATTGAAGTCCTGATTCCAATCAAAGGTACACCTCCGCAAATTCAATATGCACTGCATGCAACATTTGACATTCCCGACAACCTCACCCAACTCGCCAGTACAGTTCAACTTGCCGCCAGCCAATATAATGAACTTTCCTATCTACAAAACCCGCTCAAAAACAGCTTTACCCTTGTACTGACCCTGCTCATCCTACTTACGCTCGCCACCTCGATTCTCTTTACCCTTAAAGCAGTCCAAAACTTCACCCGCCCTATCCGCACCCTCACCCGAGGTACTCAAGCCGTTGCCAAAGGAGATTACAGCCTCACCATGCCTGTGATTGGCAAAGATGAGCTTGGACAATTAATTGCCTCCTTTAATGAAATGATTCAAAAAATCAGTCGGGCCCGAAATGAATTGAAATACAGCCACCAACAGACTGAAGTACAGAAACTCTATCTCCAAGCCATTATCAAAAATCTCAGCAGTGGTGTCCTCACACTGGATGCCCACCATCGCATCCGTACCACTAATACCAAGCTAGATGAAATTCTCAACATCCAAAGCCAACTCCACATTGGCAAACCACTGGAAGAGATGCCGCTCATTAAAAACAGCGCCCATCTTGCCCCCCTGATTCAACACATCCAAACCCATTTCCAACTTCACCCAGACCGTTGGCAAGAACAGATTCAGTTTAACTGCAAAAAAGGCGAAAAAACCTTACTGATTCACGGCTCTACCCTTCCAAGCCTAGATCAACAAGTAGGGGGCTATGTTATTGTGATCGATGATGTCACCGAACTGGTGCAAGCACAACGCCATGCGGCTTGGAGTGATGTGGCACGCCGCCTAGCACATGAAATCAAAAACCCCCTCACCCCGATTCAACTCTCTGCCGAACGCCTTGCCTATAAGCTTTCTGCTAAGTTGCCCCCCGAAGAGGCTCAACTCCTTCAGCGGCTGACCCATACGATTATTGAGCAGGTACAGGCGATGCAATCCTTAGTACAAGCCTTCTCAGAATACGCCAATACCCCAGAACTCAACCTGCAACCGATAAATCTTCATCCCCTCCTCAATAATATTGCCGAGATGTATCATTCGCCAGAGGCTCATTGTCAAATCCAAACCCACTTTACTGACCATTCACTCTATCTCCAAGCCGACCCTCACCGTTTGCGCCAACTGTTCCACAACCTCTTTAAAAACGCATTAGAAGCCTTAAAAGACTACCCAGAACAGACCCATCCCACCATTACCCTAAGCACTCAACAAATTGACGGCGAAATTCTCATTGCATTTTGCGATAATGGCCCTGGCATTGAGGAAGAAGCGATTAACTGGATTTTTGAACCCTATGCCACCGACAAACCCAAAGGCACAGGACTCGGACTGGCCGTAGTGAAAAAAGTGGTCGAAGAGCACAACGGCACGATTGCCATTGAAACATCCGAAGAGGGTGGCGTCTGCTTCAATATCACCTTCCCCGCCATCACCGACTTAAGCGAGATGACACCAGATGACTAAAACCCCTAAGCTATTGATCATCGATGACGAAAAAGACATCCGTAACTTGATGCAGGAGATTTTTCAAGAAGAAGGCTATGAAATCTACACTGCAGCGAATGGTAAACAGGGGCGTACTCAGTGGCAAACCGTCCATCCTGACTTGGTTTTTCTTGATGTCTGGATGCCCGATATGGATGGTGTCACCCTCTTAAAAGAGATGAAGACCCAACCCGCTGGTCAACAGAGTGAAGTGATTATGATGTCGGGTCATGGCACCATCGAAACCGCCATTGAAGCCACTCGCCACGGCGCCTATGACTTCTTGGAAAAGCCCCTCTCTCTTGCCAAACTGCTGGTCACCGCTGAAAGAGCCTTGGAGCACCAACAGCTCCATGAGGAAAACCACCAGCTCAAGCAAAAAGCACCGCCGCAATTTCTCCCCATCGGTCACAGCAAAGCGATGCGCACCCTTCGAGAAACCATCGAAAGAGTCGCTCAATATCAAATGCCACTGTACATCTACGGTGAACAAGGGGTCGGCAAACACCATCTTGCAGAAGCCGTACATCGTAGCGGAGCCAGCCAAGCCCACCGCCTTCGTCAAATCAGTGCCGAAGACCTCAATACCCTCTGTCAAGACAGCGATGAAGCGGTACAACAAACACTGCAAGACCTACTAGAACGCCTTAATCAAGGCACCTTAGTCATCTCCAATATCGAAACCCTCTCACCCGCTTGCCAAAAAGCACTAGAAAACCTTTTCTTCCAAGATGCCCCCATTCAAGTCCGCCTGATTGCCCTCAGCCAACAACCCGTAGAAACCTTCAATCAAAACGGCACCCTGCGTCCCCTGTTTCGTAAACGATTGAGCGTCATGCCCATTCACATCCCGCCACTTAGAACGCATACCGAAGATATTCCAGAACTGATCGATTATTTTGTCGATTATCTGGTCACCCAGGAAGGGCTGCAGTATCGAGATTTGGCCCTCAGCGCCAAAAACCGCCTACGACAATATGCTTGGCCGGGGAACTTAAGAGAGATGCAGAATGTGATTCAGCGCCTGCTGATCCTCAGTAAAGACAGTAGTGTCACCGAAGAGGAGGTGACCGCACTTCTGCAACCCGTCAGTGAGGAGACCGCCATTGTCGACACCTCTGTTCCACTTAAAAAAGGGCGGGAACAGTTTGAACGCGCTTACCTTACCCAGCTACTACGCGAGACCAGCGGCAATATTACCGAAACCGCTAAACGCTCTGGCATTGATCGTACCAATCTTTATCGAAAATTTAAAACGCTTGATATTGACCCTAAAAACCCCTAACACCACTTTTTTCTCACTTAAAACAGGCGTAGAATTGTTAGTTTTAGAATTTAAGAGACATGAACAATGAATATCGTCATTCTAGGTGCAGGTCAAGTCGGTACCTCCTTGGCTGAACTCCTTTCCTCTGGTGACAACCAAAGTGTGACCGTGGTGGATTTAGATGGCGCTCAATTACAGCGCCTGCAAGACCGCTTAGATATTCGCACCGTGCAAGGACACGCCTCTCACCCCAATATCCTAGAACAAGCGGGGCTGGAAGAGGCAGACATGTTGATTGCCACCACCCAAAATGACGAAACCAATATCATCGCCTGCCAATTTGCCCATGTCCTCTACAAAACCCAAACCAAAATCGCACGCGTTCGTAGCCCCGCCTATTTAGAATGTCCCTCACTATTTGATCGCTCTCTTAACTTAGACGCTCTCCCCATTGATGTCCTCATTAGCCCTGAAGTGCTGATGAAAAACTATATTCTCCAACTGATTGAATACCCAGGTTCACTTCAGGTCGTAGATTTTGCCAATGGTAAGGTACGCTTGGTCGCTTTCCGAGCGCACGCTGGTGGCCCTCTGGTCGGCAAAAAAATACGCGAAATCAAACAGTATCTTCCCAAAGGAGTCGAAACCCGCATTGTCGCCATCTATCGCCGCAATGAAGTGGTGATGCCCACAGGTGATGTGACCATCCAAGCGGGTGATGAAGTCTTTTTTATTGCCAAGCCCGACCATATCCCGATTATCATTGAAGAACTCAGACGCAAAAAAATCAATCCCTCTCGCCACATTATCATCGCAGGAGGGGGCAATATCGGCTTTAGTTTGGCTCAAGAATTGGAACACAATCACAATGTCAAAGTGATTGAACACAATATGCAACGCGCCCGCACCATTGCCGAATCACTGGAGCAGACCATTGTGGTACAAGGTGATGTCTCAGATAAAAGCTTGCTGATGGAAGAGAATTTAGATGAAGCGGATCTCTATATTGCCGTCACCAATAAAGATGAAACCAATATCATCTCCAGCATGATGGCGAAAAAGCTCGGGACGACCCGCGTCATTGCACTGGTGAATAATCAAAACTATATCGAACTGACCCAGCTCAATAGCATCGACATCGCCATCTCAGCAGATGAGATCACCACCAGCCACCTTTTACACTATCTACATGAAGGCGACACCGTCAAGGCCTTTACCCTCCGTCGAGGGGCGGCTGAAGCCATTGAATTGGTCGCGCATGGCAGTGAAAACAACTCACAGGTGATTGGCAAACGACTCATTGATATCCCTTGGCCAAATGACATTACCGTTGGCTGTATCGTTCGTGGTGATGAGGTCATCATTGCCCATCGGGACACAGTGATTGAGGCGGAGGATCATCTCATCCTCTTCCTCACCGATCGCCACAGTGCCGATAAAGTCACCGAACTCTTTAATCCAGATAAACCCAAAACCTCTTGGCTGAAATGGTTTAAATAATGCACATCAAACTCATTCAAAAAATCTTAGGGTTACTCTTGATGCTGTTCAGCATCGCCTTGCTCCCCCCGATTATCATCGCCTACCTCTATCATGATGGCGGTCTTAACGCCTTCCTTGCCGTCACCTTTACTCTATTTGCCTTGGGCTTACTCCTCTGGTACCCTGTCCATAACTATCAACAAGAACTCAAAGTGCGTGATGGTTTTTTTATTGTGGTGATGTTCTGGAGCGTACTCGGTTTTATGGGGGCAGTACCTTTTGTCCTTGACCCCGCCATCACACTCTCTGCCACCAATGCGATTTT
The DNA here is from genome assembly GCA_027019045.1 of Piscirickettsiaceae bacterium. Taxonomy (GTDB): domain Bacteria; phylum Pseudomonadota; class Gammaproteobacteria; order Thiomicrospirales; family Thiomicrospiraceae; genus JALUXI01. The sequence continues at coordinate 12,244 of JALUXI010000023.1, forward strand.
TGAATCCTTTTCTGGTCTCACCACCACAGGGGCAACGGTATTAATGGGTCTTGATCATCTGCCGCACAGCTTTCTTTGGTATCGCCAACAACTCCAATGGATGGGCGGTCTAGGAATTATCGTCTTAGCCGTCGCTATTCTGCCCATGCTCGGTATTGGGGGGATGCAACTCTATAAAGCGGAAGCGCCTGGCCCTGTTAAAGATGCCAAACTCGCCCCACGGATTTCTGAAACCGCCAAAGCCCTCTGGTACATCTATCTTGGACTTACCGTGGCGTGTGCCTTAGCCTATAAATGGGGCGGGATGAGTTGGTTTGATGCTTGGGCACACAGCCTCTCTACCATTGCCATCGGTGGCTTCTCCACCCATGATGCCAGTATCGGCTATTTCAATAGCCCCACCATTGATACCATTGCCATTATTTTTATGTTCCTAGCAGGGATTAACTTTGCCCTGCACTTTTCCGCTTGGCGACATCTTAGCCTCTCCCCTTATCGCCTTGACCCCGAAGCCCGTGCTTATGCGGCGATTCTCATCATCGCCACGCTGATTACCAGCAGCTACCTCTATCTCCATCACATCTATCCAGATTGGCACGATGCCCTCCGTTACGGCGCCTTCCAAACCGTCTCCATCGCCACCACCACCGGTTTTGCCACCGCTGATTTTGCTCACTGGCCTGCTTTTGTGCCTGTTTTCTTAATCATGCTCAGCTTCATCGGTGCCTCTGCTGGTTCCACAGGCGGCGGGATGAAAGTGATTCGTGTGCTATTGATTGTCAAACAGGGCACCAGAGAAGTGCAGCAGCTCCTTCATCCCAATGCGCTGCTCACCGTACGACTGAATGGCAAGGCGGTGCCGCCCAAAATTATCAATGCTGTCTGGGGATTCTTCTCGCTTTATATTATAGTACTGGTTTCACTGACGCTGATTCTGATGGCATTTGGGCTAGATCAAGTCACCGCCTTCTCTGCGGTCGCCGCCATGCTCAATAACTTGGGACCAGGTCTCGGAAAGGTCGCTGCCAATTTTCAAAGCCTCAGCGATCCCGTTAAATGGATTCTCACCTTTACCATGCTCCTTGGACGATTAGAAATTTTCACCCTTCTCGTTCTGTTCACCCCTGCTTTCTGGAGACGATAAATGAACCAAACCGCTCAAAAATGGGATGAAAAATATCAAACACAACTGGCAAAAAACTCAAAAAATGCCAAAATCCCCAGTCCTGCTTCCCTGCCTGAATCCGCTTGGGTGCTCAAACAGCATGCCGAATATCTACCCTTGAAAGGACGGGCGTTAGATTTAGCTTCTGGATTGGGCGGAAATGCCCTTTTTTTGGCAAAATGTGGACTCAAGGTGGAAGCATGGGATATTTCAGATATTGCCTTGACTCACCTCAATAATCTCGCCGCTGTCAATCGACTCCCGATTCAACCGACGCTGGTTGATCTGGAGCAGATACTGTTCCCCTTTCAACAGTTTGATGTCATTGTGGTCAGCCGCTATCTCAACCGTTCACTCTTTCCACAGATAGAACAAGCGCTCAAGCCGAATGGGTTGATTTACTACCAAACCTTCCTCGCCCCCATACAAGAAAACGCTCCCAAAAACCCAGATTATTATGTGAAAAGTGGCGAATTATCCCAAAGCTTTGTAAACATGACGACTGAACTCTATGGTGAAGGCTGGCTAGCCGATGAAGAGATGCCACACCGATACAGCTGGTGGATTGGACGAAAGCAATAATACGGTTTAATGTTGACAGAGTGACAGTAAATTTTTAAACCAACGACTAAAATAAGGCGTTTCTCTTTCTGCATAGTCGGGAATCTCTATCGGTTTGAATTCTTGTTGTTCTATTTGACTATAAGCTTCAAGAGAAAGGTTAAGTAGAAACTTTAAATAGACTTTGGGATACTGCAAATTAGGATGAAACATGGTCAACCGAGTTAACAAGACCGCACAGACGAGAGATGACCATTGACAATCATCCAAAGGGTAATCTTTTTGCAAAGTAGGCGTAGGGCCATGATAGAAAACACCCGCCAAGTCAACGACTTCAAGATGGTTCAAAAGATGAATTGCTGCAGAACGCTGTTTATGTGGCAAAGCATTCATAAACCCCACTTCACTATTTTCGTGTTCTCCCATTATCCAAACACCTCTACCGCTTTCTGCAATTCAAACAGTTCCATCTGCGTCCTTAATGCAATCTGCTGTTCTTGGGTGGGGAAATCAAAATTGACAGCAATTCGCTCCTTCCCCTCTGTTGGAATAGATTTTTGCATCACCACACTGCCTTCAAAGGCTAAAACACCAATCCGTGGAAAGTAAAGTTTCGTATAGACATGTGCCAATTTAGGATAGCGCTTAGGCAGGTTGACGGCAATTCCTCCCGTACTGACATTGACCATGTGTTCAGACCATTTTTGAGGGGTCGTTTGCCATTGTAAATCTCGAATCATCTCCTGCCAAGCTTGAAAATGCAAACTTTGGAAATGCACAAGATGAACCAATGACTGTGCCAAAGGAACCTCTTTATACTTCCCTTTTGTATAAGGGATAATGGCTTGATCAATTAAAAACTCACTTGAAGGCAAACTCTGAATTTTCGTAGCACTTGAATGTTGCAACATATATTTGATTGCAGAAAATAAATAAACATTTTTTTCTTCAATTTTTTTAAACCAATCATAAGTTCGAGGAGCAGGTGATTTAATTGTCTCAATCAAGGAAAAACCTTGATGATATTGCTGGAAGCGCTTTAAATTTTGAGGAAGACAAAGAGGATTCTCTCCCTTTGCGATCAAACGAATCAATTCGCCTAAAAACTCAATTTGTTGAACACATTCCTGAAACAACGCTTGCAAAAACACCTTATGCTCTTGAATACGATCGACTTGAATCGTTAATAATCGACGACTACTTCGAATTTGTACCTCAATAGAGGGTGGAAAATAATCTATTCCCCAGTGAAAGATAGGCTGCCCAAAGGGTCTCTCTTTAGGCAAAATCATAATATTGATGGGCATATCCACTCGATGAAATCGTCGCTGATTACCTCGTTGATACCATGTTCTCATTTTTTGACACCTTTATAAATATCCTCACCCCTTTCTGGCGGATGGCGGTAGCGTTTATACTCCCACTGATACTGTTCGGGAAACTGCCTCACCAACTGCTCCACGCTCTGGTTCAAAGCAGTGGCGGCGGTCAGCTCATCTGCATCACTGATTGCAGACTCTGCTGGCTGCCAAACCATCTGAAATCCTTGTCCTTTTGGCAAGCGTTTAGCCGCCACCATTAACACCGCACAGCCTGTTTTATGTGCCAACCTACCTACTAGCGTCATGGTGCGAGCGGGACGACCAAAAAATGGGGCATAAACCCCACCCCTTTCACCTGGATCTTGATCAGGCAGAATCCCCACCATCTGATTTTGCTTCAACGCCTTGGTCAAGGCTCGCACCCCTTTTACATCCGTTGGCACCAACTTTGCCCCTTGGCGTTCTCGAGCGGTGACCATAAAGTCTTCCATTTCCGCCAGGTTCGGTGGGCGATAGAGGTAAGTAATCTGTCCATAGTCTGCCAAGGCGACTGATAAAATCTCCCACATCCCCAGGTGCGGCATCAGCAACATCACCCCCTTGCCCTTTGCCAAAGCCTCCTCAAGCAAATGTTGATTTTGCGGTGGCTGCAACCAACTTTTCACCTCTTCCACAGGCTTGAGCCAAACGGGACCTAATTCAGCGGCGGTTTTGCCGAGTTCGATGAGACTTTGTTTCACCAACGCTTGCCGTTCCGCATGAGATAATTCAGGAAAAGCCACCTCCAAATTCAGACGCGTCACCCGCTTGGGGTGACTCCATCGCTCAGGTAAAACCGCCAGCAACCCACCCACAGCCGCCCCCACCGCCTGCGCCTGCCGCAAGCTCAAACGGCTCATGCCTTTAAAAAAACCCGTTAATAGTTTCGCTGGAATGCTCATCGTTTTAAGAAAATACCATCTCGTTCAAACCGCCCTCCTATTATCATCTGCTATCAGCGGCTGCATAGCTCGCCAAAGATTGGCATAAAGGTGTTTATTGCGTTTCTCCTCTGCCAGTAGTAACGCTTTTGTATGTTGTCGTGCTTGCGGTTTGGCATAGCAAGCAGGGCAGTTATCAGGAATCACGGGCAACCCAGCACTTTCAGCAAAATCTCGAGTCTGGTTTTCACGCACACGAGCAAGCGGGCGAATAATGCGAATATCGCCTTCATTATTTAGATAGTGTGCCTTCATTGTCCGCAACTCCCCCGCATGAAAGGCACTCATTAAAAAGCTCTCCGCCAAATCATCCAGATGCTGTGCCAAAGCTAACACATTGTAGCCTTCACGACGACAGACCGTATAGAGCTTGCCCCGCTTCTGTCTGGCACAAAAACTACAAAAGCTATTGCCCTTCATGTGCTTACCCGCCAAGGCAACCAAATCTTCCGCTTCATAAAAATAGGGAATCCCCAACTTCGCCACCCACTCTTTCAATGGAGAGGGGTCAAACCCTGGAATTTCAGGATCAATGGTGCAAGCCGCCAAATCAAACTTCACAGGCGAATGGCGTTGCAGATGTTTTAGCACCACCAACAGTGCCAAAGAGTCCTTGCCGCCCGATAACCCCAGCAGAATCCGATCCCCTTCCTGAATCATCTTAAACTGGGCAATCACCCGCCCCACGGGCTTTAAAATCGCCTTAGGGGGTTGAATCCAATCTTTCCTTCGTTCTTTTTTGGTTAGCTTATCTTTCATGCGGTTCGCTCTTGTAATTGTTGTTCAATCGCCTCACGCCAAGCTGTGGACAAGGCAGGGTGCTGCACAATCTGCTCAAGCAGCTGCCACTGTGCCGCCGTCTCAGGACGGTATTTAGCTAAAAACAGGGGTTGAATCGGTATACGGGGCTGAGCAGTATCCTGCTCCCATTCACCCATCATACCCGCTGCCAACTCTCCTGCCTGCAATACACGACAATAAAACCCCACTCGCCCTGATTCCGCATACTGGCGGGTAAAATGGGGGTTCTCGGTCAAGGCAGAGAGTTTCCAGCAAGGAGAGCGAGGCTGCGTCACCTCCAACACCACCTCCCCAAACCGCAAACGATCACCGACTGCCACCTGCGTCTCATCCAGCCCCGACAGGGTTAAATTCTCTCCCAAAAACCCAAACGGTTGGTCAATACCAAACAAAGCATAATTCTGCTCAGGCAAACACAAAACCGCCTTATCTTCTCCACCATGGTTCACTAAATCCGCTTGAGCATTTCCCACCAATCCCTGCAAATCTATACGAACACGCCCCGCTCGCGGCTGTTTCACCATCGAAGACATAGTCCCACCCCGCCAGGGGTAGCGTTGAGGTTCACCGATATTTAAAGACTCAATTTTCATCGCACTTTCTCAATTTTGTCTCGATTTTTCTCAAATTTTGCCAAAATCCCCAGTCCTGCACCTACTGGTCGTTAAAACCGATACCTTGCACATTTAAATTTTGCAGGGTGTGCTGTGGATTACCCGTATAGCCATTGGTTGAGACCTGATATAAACCATGGGTATCTTTATCAATATAAACAAAGAAATTGCTGCTTGTTTCATTGGGCTGACAAAGAAGATCTGTTGCACCATGACGCACATAAAGCACTTTAAAATAGGTCTGAGCACAAGAGAATAAACCACTGTTATTCACTCTCAACTGCTCAAAAGCCGCCTTATCTTTTCCCTCAAAAGTGATTTGAACAGCAGGATCACGCTCGTCTTGTATATTAAAATTAAACTGCATATCACCATTTTTATCCAAGTTTGCCTGAGCAAAGGTGACATCATAGGTCGCACCATCCAATTCCAAAGAACCACTACCTGTAAACTTAAAGTCTGGCGTTGTTTTAATTTCACAGCCTTGCAATGCAAACACCAGTCCTACGCTCAACATCCAATGCAACCAAACTTTCATTATGCATTCTCCTTCCGTTTTAAAAATACCCCTGACTCGATATGGTGAGTATAGGGAAACTGATCAAATAGTGCCGTTTCGACCACTTCATGTGTCTGGGTGAGGGTTTGTAAGTCTCTTTGCAGTGTTTCAGGGTTGCAAGAGATATAGACAATCTGCTCAAATTCAGCGGCCATTTGGCGGGTTAAATCATCCAGTCCCGCTCTGGGCGGGTCGACCAGAATCGTTGAGAAGTCGTAATCCGCCAACTCAATGCCCTGCTGTTGCAGGCGTTTAAAGGCTCTACCTTGCAAAGCTTGCGATACCTCTTCTGCCGCCATTTTAATAATCTGCACATTCTCCACCTGATTGGCCGCTAAGTTATATTGTGCCGATTTGACCGAAGTTTTGGAAATTTCGGTGGCCAGCACCTTGCGGAAGTTATCCGCCAAAGCGATAGAGAAGTGACCATTCCCGCAATAGAGTTCAATCAAATCCCCTTCACTCCCCGCAGTCACTTTTCTTGCCCAGTGCAACATCTTCTGTGCCATCTGTGCATTGGGTTGGGTAAAGCTGTTTTCCACCTGCTGATAAATAAAGGACTTACCATCTACCTCAAGCTTTTCAATTACAAAATCATGGTCAAGCACCACCTTCTGCTTTCTGGCTCGACCGATTATATGGGTAATGGGTAAAGTTTGACGAAGTTGTTCTGCCGCTGCTCGCCATGCATCATCACCTTCAATCGGCTTTTTATAGATCAAGGTGACGAGCATTTCGCCACTGAGAGTAGAAAGAAAATCGACCTGAAACAGCCGCTGGTGTAAGACTGGCTCGGCTTTGATTGCCGCCATCAACTTTGGCATGAGAGCATCGATCGCCTCTGCCGCCATGGGGCAGCTTTTAATGGCATGGCGAGTCTTGGTGTCAGGGTTGAACATAATATAGTCCGTCTCCTCCCCCTCATGCCACACTCGAAACTCCGCCCGCTGACGGTAGTGAGCAGGCGGCGAAGGAAAACAGCTAAAATTCGGCAACCCATTTGTCAACTCACCCAACAAATCCGCTAATCGCTGCTGCTTCTCTGCTAACTGCTGGTCATACTGTTCAGGAAAAACTTGGCACAACATTCACTTACCCTTTCAAATCCAAGAAAGGGTATTATCCCAAATCTTCAGTTAGAAATTGGATAAAGTGCGCAGCACCTTGTCTGCTAGGGGCTTGCAAAAAATCTTAGCTTCACCCATCGGTTAAGCGGGCATTTTTTGTGAGTCCATAGCTGGCAAGGAGTGGGGCAATTTGCCGATTTCTATCTGAGGATTTGGGATTATACGATCATCACGCCATTACACCTTAAAATAACGCTGCACCTCTTCCATTAACGCCTGCTTCAAGGCATCTCGACTCAATTCGTTATAGGTATTCAACAGAACAGGTGCAAGGGGAATAAAGACTTCAATGAGGTTGGGATCAAAGTGGCTTCCGCTGGATTCCTGTAAAATGGAGAGTGTCTTTTCAAGGGGAAAGGGATCTTTATACGGGCGTTTAGAACTCAGGGCATCAAAGACATCTACAATCGCAAAAATCCTTGCCATCAGCGGAATCTGCTCCCCTTTCAGCCCTTGCAAATAGCCAGAACCATCATATTTTTCATGATGATACAGCACCACATCCTGAGCCTGCTGAAGCCACTTCACCTCACGAACAATGTCTGCCCCTTCAGAGACATGGGTTTTCATCACCGCAAACTCTTCATCATCCAACTTCCCAGGCTTGAGCAAAATCGCATCAGGAATAGCAATTTTGCCAATATCATGCACAAAAGCCCCTTTAATCAACTCTCGACACTCTGGAACAGAAAGCCCGACCGCCTCAGCCAACTTCAACGCATACAGCGTCACTCGAAAATTATGTTCATCGGTATCTGAATCCCTTTTGGCAATCGCCTCCCCAATTAACGAGAGCATATCCACATTCGATTGCAAAATCTCCTCTTCATTTTTTTCAATTTTACCCACCAAGCGCTTGACCAAAGGATAGAGTATCAATGCCGTCAAGAAAACAGAGAGAACAGCAATCAAAACCGACTCCAATAAAGTCGACTGCATATTTTGATAGATAGCTTGTGGCACCTCATACACCACCTCTGCATGCCCATAAGGTGTGGGTAGAAATACCTGAACATACATATCGTCACCGATGTAATAGGTCAAATACCCTTCATCGTGGACAGCATTCTCCTTCTCCTGCTTTTTATAACTTTTTAAAATCTCCTCAACCGAATCATCTTTACTCACCGACTCGGCTAAACTCTGACCCTGTTGGTCATACAACTCAATATACTTAAACTGCCCTTGCACCAACCGATCCAAAAAAGCTTGGAGTTGCTGTTTATCCGATAACTTTTGTGCAACATCTCCTTGCTGAAAAGCATGCTGGAACAATCCTTTTGTCATCTCAATGGCGCGTTCTTCTAGACCCTCTCGTTCATAAAAATACAATCCTAACCCTGTAATGATCGACACCAATACGGTTGCTATTGTGATACTTTTCCACAACTGCTGACTTACCGACTGAACAATTCTTTTCATACCTATATCCCTTGATGGCTTTATAATGCGCGTTTTAAAAAGATCTCTACTCTTCTATTTTTTTGCCTACCTTCTGGTGTATCATTACTGGCAACTGGCTCTTCATCTGCTTTTGACACAATAGTAAAGGATTGCGCATCAACCCCCGCTTCTTGCAAAATATAGAGCGTGTGAATAGCTCTTTTTGCGGCCAAATCCCAATTATCCTCATACTCTCCTTCCATCACCGGAACATTATCCGTATGACCGACTATTTTGACATTCATTCCATAAAAATAGTTAGGATAAGTACGATTTATTTTAGCAATCAATTTGACCAACTTCCGTCTAATGGGTTCGTTAAAGTCGGAACTTCCTGAGATAAAAAATGCAGAACCTAGTGTTAATTTTACGCCATCTTTTGTTTTTTCTACTTTTAATGCTTTAAAATTTTGAGTATCAATTTGAGTGTGCAGTAGATCAATGACACTATTATTCTGTGTGGTAAAAATATTCATCGAGTCTTGATTAAACAGCCCTGCATTTCTATCCCCAATATCCTGTCTACCTGTTTCGTTATACCCTTTTGCCACCTCTTTTCTTACTTTTAAATCTGCACTTTGCAACCAAAGCATCAAGAACAGACACATCAGAATGGTCATAAAATCTGCAAATGCAATCTTCCAGCCTGAGGAAGGTAACTCATCCTCTTGATCAGTCAAATCTTGAATGATACTTTGATAAATATGCACCTTTAAGTCTGGGTTTTCATCACGAGAAGTTTCTTTCATACACTTAATATCCTATTGATATTTTGTTTTTGATATGGTGTGGAATATCTCTCAACAGTGAATCTTGAATGGCCATAGGTCTCGCTTCTTTATACACCATCATGACTGCTTGAAGAATGTACTTTTGAAAGATTTCTTGATCATGTGCATAATTTCTAACAGTCATTGACATAGGAATAAACAACCCATAACCAAACAAAACACCCAATAGCGTTCCTACCAAAGCTGCCGATATAGCTTGACCAATGACGGTTGCACTTTGATCAATCTCCCCCATCGCCAAAATAATCCCTAAAACAGCGGCGATAATACCAAAAGCAGGCATTGACTCTCCCAATCGATACAGAGCATCCGATAACTTTCTGGTGACCATGGAGTAGTTCTTAATTCTATTCTTCATTTTCAACTCACTTAACATAAAGTCGCCCTTTTTGGCCTCTGCAAAAGTCAAAAAGGCATCCACAAGGAACTGTTGATTATCATAATCTTTTAAGATTGTCCGATACTTTTGAAAGATTGCTGGCTTTGGGGACTCTATGTCTCTAATGATAGCCAATAAACCATCTTGTCTCTGAATACGAGACATATCCTGCACGAGGTTTAACATTTCTACATACATTTTTTCATTAAAGTGCGCGCTACTAAAATACAGCTTAAAGTGTGTAAAAAATGCTTTCACAATATAACTTGAATTAGAAAAAATAAAGGATCCAAATCCAGCACCTGAAATCACAAAAATTTCAACTGGCTGCCACAACATCTTCAAGTCACCACCGCCAAAATAAAACCCTAGTAAAATGGCCACAATCGTCAGTACAAGCCCTATAAACTTCATTCAACAAACCTCTCATCAATAAATATCCCTAACAAGTAAACCAAAATCAAATTAACTCAACCTTAAGGAGGCACTGATACCCAAATCCTCAGATAGCAATCGGCTTATCCAATTTTTATCTGAGGATTTGGGTTTAAGATTTGGATACCCGCGAGAAGAAGGAATAGAGTAAAATACCCCTCTCCTTTAACAGCTTACAAAACCATGACTCATACCTCAACCCCTGCCTACACCTCCGCCGAAAGAACCCAACGCCTTACCCAGCTCAAAACCCTGCTTAACGAACGAGTGGTGGTGCTGGATGGGGCGATGGGAACCATGATTCAGAACCTCAATCTGACGGAAGAGGATTTTCGGGGGGAACGGTTTGCGGATTGGCCAATGGATATCAAGGGGAATAATGACCTGCTCGTCATCACCCAGCCTGACTTGATTAAAAACATCCATCTGAGCTTCCTGCACAAAGGCGTGGACATTATTGAAACCAACTCCTTTAATGCCACCACCATTGCCCAAGCGGATTATGAGATGGAGGACTTGGTCAGCGAGCTGAACTATGAGGCAGCAAGGGTGGCTCGAGCCGCTGCGGATGAAGCGGAAAAAGAGGATGGCAAACCTCGCTTTGTCACAGGGGTGCTAGGACCAACCAACCGCACCTGCTCCATGTCGCCTGATGTCAATGACCCAGGTTTTCGTAATATCACATTTGATGATTTGGTCATCGCCTACAAACAAGCCA